>NZ_JBSSAC010000011.1:0-77782 GCF_054058315.1 Thermostichus sp. MS-CIW-40 | reverse complement strand
TACAACTCTTTGCCGCAAATCCAAAGAATGAGTCGGCATTCCTTTCTCTCCTTCCTCTTGAATACCTGTACCCTATTTTAAATTAAAAGGCTGTATCAGAATTACCGAATACTTTCTTTTCACTTCCTAACTCTAAAAACACCCACAAGGGAAGGCAAGGCACTATTGAGCAGTACTCAAAAGGAGCAAGGGATCCCCTCCGCCGGCTATGAGTAGCAGCTCGGAAAAAGGATTTGGCCCCGCTCTGTCCTGTGGAGGTTGCGGTTTCCCCATAGCGCTCACGCAAACGGCCAATGAACTTCTCCACCGCAGACGTCGAAAACTTTTGATAAGCAGCAGTCTATGCTGTTTCTACGGCAGAGGCCAAAAATGCCTCAATCTCAGAGCGCTGGGGCAAGCTAGGTTGGGCTCCCGCACGGGTTACGGCCAAAGCAGCGGCGGCATTGGCAAAACGCAGGGCTTCCCTCAGGGATCCCCCGGCAGCCAAACAAGCAGCTAAGGCCCCACAAAACCCATCTCCGGCAGCGGTGGTATCCACCACTTCCACAGGATGAGCTGGCCAATGGCCACTTTCTTCCCCATCTGCCCAGACCAGCCCTGCCCCTCCCAAGGTAAGGATAACGGCTGGGATCCCGTGTTTCTGCAGTTCTTGAGCCACCTTTTGGGCCTGTTCCGGCGTCTCCACAGGGGATTGGGCAAGGGCAGCCGCTTCGGTTTCGTTGAGCACCAAGTAGCGAACCTGGCGCAACAGGGATCCTGGCAATGGCACGATGGGCGCAGGGTTGAGCAAAATCGGGATCCCTTGGGCAAAGGCTTGCTCTGCCACCGCCTGCACCGTGGCCAGGGGGATTTCCAGTTGCAGCAGAACCATCGCTGCCGGCGTCCAAGGAGGCAGCTGGGCGGGGGTGTAGCGACCGTTAGCGCCGGGGCTGACCACAATCCGGTTTTGCCCTGCTGGATCCACAGTGATCAGAGCGATGCCGCTGGGCCCTTCCAGCTCCCGCAGGTGGTGGGTATCGACGCCGTTCTGCTCCAGGTTCTCTTTCAGCAGGCGGCCAAAGCTGTCAGATCCCACTGCCCCCCACATCTCCACCTGGGCTCCCGCCCGTGCCGCTGCCACCGCTTGGTTGGCCCCCTTGCCGCCAGGGTAGGTGGCGTAGTCGGATCCCAGCACCGTTTCCCCAGGGCCGGGATGATGGGGCACCTGCACCACCAAATCCATGTTCAAGCTACCCACCACTCGGATCGGGCCTGCCATCGGGCTTGTGGGGAAATCCTGTTGGAAAAGCAGAGATCTAGAGATCTTTGGTTTGGATCCCTGGTTTGGTTTGGATCCCTGGGCAGCTATTGTATCAGCCGCCGGTCTTAGCCAGGGATCCCCTTGAGCGCCCTACCACGCGGCAAGGGCTGATAGCAGTCGTGGTTTTTATTACCATCTATTTCAACTGATCGCGCTAGCGGGCCGGAGGCCTTAGCAGGAAGCAACCGGTCGTTTGTTTCGCCTCAACGGTGAGATAAATGACTATGCGTTGTGGAACGGTTATCTGTAGGGATTGGTCGCCCTTCGACATATCGCCACTCTGCTGAAAACACAGGGCAAGAACCCGATTCCAAAGGTTGAGGATCCCGACTATCTTGGTGGGTGTTGACCCAGGAAGCAAGCTGATGTTGCTGACCACTACAGACGTGCTCCAAGGTAGAGAGGTTGAGCGTTACTTGGGCATTGTTACCGCCGAGGTAGTTTATGGCACCAATGTTCTACGGGACTTCCTTGCTACCCTCCGCAACATCATCGGGGGACGCACAAGAACCTATGAAGAAGTTTTCGAGAATGCCCAGAAAAAGGTTTTGGAAGAGTTGGAGCAGCGAGCCAAACGTTTGGGAGCAAATGGCATCCTAGGCGTTAGCATTCATACCAACATGAGCACGACAATGATCCTCGTTACCGCCACCGGCACCGCCGTTAAGCTCCGCTGACGGATGCTTCTGTTGAAGGTTTCCCTTTCTCGGAAGATGATGGCAGCCTGTTCTCAGGCCAGGCTTTCCATCACCGCCTCGTCGATCTCGAAATTGGCGTAGACATTCTGCACATCGTCTAGGTTGTCGAGACGCTCCATCAGGGCAAGCACTGACTTGGCCGTATCGGGATCCTCCACATGCACCTCAGTGGATGGGATCCAGCGGATGGCCGCATCTTGCACTGGGTAGCCCTCTTTTTTCAGGTAGGTGGCCACCTGCTCCAGCAAAGAGTAGTCGCAGTACACCTCTGCTCCTGTGCCTTCCACCTTGAAGTCGTCTCCTCCCGCTTCCGCCACCGCCAGCAACAGGGCTTCGGGATCCAACACCTCCTCCAGGCTGATCACCCCTTTTTGCCGGAACAGCCAGCTCACGCAGCCGGCTTCTCCCAAGCTGCCGCCGGTTTTGCTGAAGGCTTCTCGCACCTCGGCAGCCGTGCGGTTGCGGTTGTCGGTCATGGCCTCGATCAACACAGCCACCCCACCGGGGCCGTAGCCCTCGTAGCGAACTTCTTCCAGGGGGCTGTCGTCGCTCCAGTTGCCGGCTCCCTTGGCAATGGCTCGTTCAATGTTTTCGCTGGGCATCCCCGCTGCTTTGGCTTTCTCCACTGCCGCCCGCAACTGAAAATTCCCATCCGGATCTGGCAAGCCGTTGCGAGCTGCCACGATGATGGCCCGCGAGAGTTTGGTAAAGAGGCTGCCCTTTTTGGCATCTACACGGGCCTTTTGCCGTTTAATGTTGGCCCACTTGCTGTGTCCTGCCATGCCGCCACACACCAGTCAAGCAATGAATTGGAGGGATCCCTCCACTTTTGAAGCCTAGATCACCTCGGCTCAGGACTCAACCCCGCGACAACTGGGAGGGCACTGGCCTGGTCACAAAACAAGGGATCCTGAGGATCCTTCACAACCCAGACTCAGCTACCCAACAAACCCATCAGGGCTGAATCGGCTGCCGCTGGATCACATCCCCTTGGGGCGGAGGCGGAGGGGCTGGGGTTTCTTGAGGGGTAGGCGTTGCCTCTATGGGAGGAGTTTCCCCAGGAGGCGGGGGCAGAGGGGGCACACCTTCTCCAGGCACAGGCCCAGGTGTAGGCGTGGGGGTTGGGGATGGAGTTAGAAAGGGCGTCACCTGTCCCAACAGCTCGGCATAGAAAATCGCATCTTGCTCTGGCCCAAAGCGGCCCACTTCCCAACGGTGACGAGGCACAAACATTGTTTGCAGCAGCACTTCCCGGCTGACAAAAGCGGGAGTACCCGAAAAGACGTAGCCATCGACAATGACTCGATTCAAATCGGGCCGAGTTTGAAACACCCGATCCACCTCCCGCAGCATCTCCGTATCCAGCCGCCCCAGCAGAGTTTCCAGGGTGTCTTCAGGGCTGATCGGTACCCGTACCGAAAAGCGATAGCCTTCGCAACGATAGTCCCCACAGATCTTGACCAGCTCGTTACGCACCCGGATTTGCGCCCCAGGATCGAGATTGCGCCCCGGCACAAGGACTTCTTCCTGAGGTTGCTGTTCGACCGGCTGGGCCCATAGCTGGAGTTGACTTGCCCATCCTGCCCAAACTAGGGATCCGAAAAACAAGCCAAATCCCCAACCTTTTAGAGGAAGGCTCCAACCCAGACTGCCCTGCTTAGAGCGGGGTGAAAAGGGGAAATCGCGATCCTGGATCGGGCTGTTCATAAGGCGTTGACCGATTCCTCAGCGATGGCTACCGCCAAATCTACCCGACATCGGCTAGGGAGGCACTAGGCAGGGAGAAAAATAGGGTATCGGCTCCGAATGGTTTCAAAATAGGGGCAGATAAATAGGGAAGCTTTGACAAACTCCCTGTCCTGGGCAGCAACGGATGTGCTGTGGCAGCGCATGGGTGTAGGATCTTAGGCTCTGGGTTCCCGCTCTGCAGGCAGGCCAGTGCTCTGCTGTGTGGGCAATGGATCCATGGATTGTTATTACCGTTGAGATCGCAAACCCAATTCTCTTCTTCTTCTCACGTCTTCTCATGACCGCGGTTGTTCCTTCACCTTTGCGCTACGCCTACTACCCCGGCTGTGTGGCCCAGGGGGCCTGTCGTGAGCTGTACGACTCCACCGACCAGATTGCGCGGCATCTGGGCATTGAACTGGTGGAGCTGGAGGCTGCTTCTTGCTGTGGTTCGGGCACCTTCAAAGAAGAATCGGAGCTGCTGGAAGATACGGTGAATGCCCGCAACCTGGCTTTGGCGGAAGCGCTGGGGCTGCCGATGCTCACCCACTGCAGCACCTGTCAGGGAGTGCTGGGCCGCGTGAATGAAAAGTTAAAAGCTGCGAAAACCGCGAATCCAGAGTACTTTCACCAGGTGCAGGCCCTGTGCCAGAAAGGAGGCTGCGAGAGCTGCTACCAGGGCACAGGCGATGTGCGCCATTTGCTGTGGGTGCTGGTTCATGACTACGGCCTGGAGCGATTGGCCCAACAGGTCAAACGGCCTCTCCTGGGACTGCGCTGCGCTGCCTTCTACGGGTGTTATCTGTTGCGGGCCTACGACATCTCCCGCTTTGATGTGGCGCGGGATCCCCGTTTGATGGAGGATCTCTTCGAGCGTTTGGGGGCCACCCCCGTTTGGTATCGCGGGCGCACCCAGTGTTGCGGTTGGCCCATTTCCAGCTACGCCCCACAGCAGTCTTTCTCGATGGCAGGCCGGCATCTCGTAGAGGCAATAGAGGCGGGAGCCGATTGTTTGGTTACCCCCTGTCCTCTATGTCACCTCAACTTGGACTCTCGGCAGCCGGAGGTGGAACAGGTGATCGGGCGCAAGCTGGGGATCCCGATCCTGCATTTGCCACAATTGGTGGGCCTGGCCCTGGGGATCCCAGTGGAAAACTTGGGACTGAACCGCCATGTAGTACAGGTGGAAAGAGCCCTGCAAAAAATAGGCCGCTAAATCCCACTTGATGGCTGGGGGATCCCTGGGCAAACATCAGGTGGGTTCTGCCTGGGAAGGATGTGTTATTCTGCCCAGCAAGGTACCCGTCCTTGTTCAAAAACCGCAAAGATCCTCGTAAGCTTAGATCCACCTACTCCTGCTTAGCAGCTCCCTATGGTTGTCTCGGATCCCTTTGGCCTTGTTGTGCAAGAAGTGCAGCAGGGCGGGTACGCAGACCGAGTGAAAAAGCTGGTTTACTTTGCCTGCACCAGCACTTGGGAAAGCGATATCAGCAAGTTGAACCAAATAGACCTGAAAGCTCTGCTGGAGCAGCTCTGCCGCCAGCACGCTACCCTTGATGCTTTGGGCCAGCGCTTTCGAGAGGCCATCAGCCGCATCAACAAAAAAGCCGAGTATGCTCGCATCGCCAAGATGCTGCTAAGCAAGCTACAGCCCCTGTATCAACAGCCCCAAGCGGATCCCTCTAGCCCACTCATGCCCTCGCCCAAGGAGCCATCAGCTTGGGCCGCACCCTCGCCTATCTTGTCCTTGGAGTATGGAAGCCCACGACTGCAAAAGCAAGACTACGATCCCTTCGAGTTGCGGGCAGGGGTGATGCGGCAAACCAGCCCTTTGCGGGCCAAGCTGGTTCTGTTCACGGCTTTGTACCACAAAGTAGAGCCTACTCTGCAGGGGTTGGCGGCCCTGCGGCGCTACAGCCTGGACGAGCTGCTCAGAGCCCTCTACGATGCCTGCGCCTCCCCCCAAGAACTGGAAGCCCGGCTGAAGGAGGCGGTGCAGCAGTTGCAGGAGCCGGATCAGGATGGCCAAGCCGCCAATGCTGTGCTGCAGATGCTGAAGCCTCTTTACGTTGACGTGCCCCCAGCGACCCTCCCCGGCGGAGGATTGGCTGCTGAGCCTCTCTCCGCCAATCTGGATTGGCTGAATACCGAAGATGCCGCTCGCGCGGGCGAGGCAGAGTCCCTGGCCAGCCCCATGACTTGGATTGACGCTGGGATCCCAGAGGATGAGGAAGAGCCTGCAGAGCTTTCGGCTTTTGCGACCCCGGCAACACCACCCGGCCCCTCTTCTGACCTGCGACAGGAGATCCCAGAGTCCTGCCGCCAACTGCTCCATCACAGCGCCGGATCCTTGATGGTTGCCATCGAGAACACCCTAAGCGAGTTGGGCAACGCCCTGGACGAAGGGCTACAGGATGAGGATCCCGTCCAATATCTGACCCTCAAACACCAGGTGCTGCGCGGCTTCTTGAGGGATGTCGAGGGATCCGCCGCAATGTTCATGGGGATCTTGAAAAAGCTAGAACAATCGGAGTGGCGCTTGGTGCAGCCCCTGCGCGTCAGCAATGCAAAACAGGCTCTGCCGGAGGCGGTTACCGAAATGCCCGCTGAGCTGGCGGATCCCTATGCTTCCCTAAGACAGGTGTTGGCCAGCAGCGAGCTGGCCCAGCAAAAGCCGCAGTTGGAGCAGGAGGTGATGCGTTTGGTGCGGCGCAGCGTCGGCTCTGTCAAAACTGCTATCGAACAGGCCCTGAGCGAGTTGGGCAAGGCGTTGGATGAGCAGTTTCAAGCCTGCACCCTAGAGGAAGCCTTGGTTCTCAAGTACCAAACACTACGCGCCTTTTTGCAGGAAGTGGGGGAGATCTCCACCAAATTTGCTGCTTTCTTGGATCGCATGGAGGAGGCAGAGCGCCGTCTGTTCGGGCTGGTTTGAAGCTCAAATCCGCTGTTTGGGGATCCCGTTCAACACTGGCGATCAGCTGCGCAGAGTGCTGGGGAAACGCCCGGATCCTTATCTAGAATAACCACCAGTGCAGCTCCTCTCTCACTTCTCTGAGCTCTCCCCTCTCTTCTATGGATGCCAAGGATCTGCTTCGGCTTTACCGGGCAGGACGGATCAACTTTGCCGGCGAGAACCTGGCCGCCCTTGACCTGAGCCGGGCCGATTTGATCGGGGTGGATCTCTCCCAAGCAAACCTGCACAGTGCCAATTTGATCTTCGCCTTCTTGGGGCGGGCCAAGCTGCAGAAGGCCAACCTCGTCGGGGCTAACCTTGGTGGGGCCAACCTCAGCCAGGCGGACTTGAGCGAGGCGGATCTCAGAGATGCCCAGTTGCACGGCGCCACCCTACAAGGAGCAGATTTGCATGGGGCCAACCTGACGCTGGCTCTGTTGATCGATGCCAACCTGCTGGATGCGGATTTGCGTTGGGCCAACCTCACCAGTGCCAACTTGGGGGGAGCTTGCTTGCGGGGGGCTAATCTCCGTTTCGATAGCCGCCGGGGAGCGGTATTGCGCAACGCCAATCTTAGCCGCGCCGATCTCAGCGGAGCCAACCTGTCGGGAGCGGATTTGACACGGGCCGACCTGAGCGGGGCCAACCTAAAAGAGGCCAGTTTGATCAAGGCCAACTTGCAAGGGGCCAGCCTGCAGCAAGCCCGTTTGCAGGGAGCCATCCTGAGAGAGACCGACCTGAGGGGGGTTTCTTTTTTGGGGGCAGACCTGCAAGGGGTGCAGATGGCGCGGGCCAACTTGAAGGAGGCGATACTTCGCCAGGTGAATTTGACAGAGGCCAACTTAAGCGAGGCAGATCTGGCCGGGGCCGATCTTTCCGCGAGTTCTTTGTGCTCGGCCAAACTGGCGCGGACGGATCTCAGTCGGGCCAATCTGGCCGGGGCCGATTTGCGGTATGCCAACCTGGTGGACGCCTATTTGGGCCGCACCAATCTGGAAAATGCCGATCTCGGCGAGGCAATCCTAACCCGAGCCGATCTGAGCACAGCCAACCTCAGCGGGGCCAATTTGCGCGGGGCAACTCTGCCGGATGGACGGGTAGGCTGATTGGACAGACTCGCTACCGTATGAGGACGAGGATTCTTGTCCCTGAGTGAGACGGGGATCCGCCCCGGAAAAGGTGAGGTTTTCCCCTGCCCCAGAGGGGCCACAACCGCTACCCTACAAGGGAAGGATGGGTCAAAGAGCATGACTCTAGTCAATAATAAGCTCAACTATACTGAAAATAATGTATAATTATGTTCAGTACGGATTACTACCAGTTGATCTTTCTGTTTACTTTCGAGTCTGCCAACATGGTAGCCAAAGCAAAGCAGAAAATTGGTAGTAAGACGACACGGAAACTGCGCTTTGGGTATTCTACTCAAAGCTTTGCGGGATACCGCCATTCTGTTTGGACTCCGTCCCGCTAACGCGAATGGAAACAAACAGAATGCTATCGCTGCATAGTTGAACAGTGATGTTCAGCAGTGTTCAGCGTAAATGTATCAGATCCGTGAACAGCCGCCGATTTCTGTCCTTGATGGAAGCTTTGTGGGCCGATCTGCCCTTGCCGGAATGGTTGCCGGGGGCAGGAGAGCGCTCCTGGCAGCAGACGGTGGCAGCCCTGCTCCAGCTATGGCAAGAAGTTGGACAGTTTGGGGTGGTGATCGGTGGGCCGGTGTCTTGGTGGCCCCCCTGGGTGGTTCGGGATCCGCTGCCTCAACTGCCGTCGCCTATTGACGCTCCAGAACCGAACCTGAAGCTGCGGGAGCTGGCCCGTGAAGATCCCTGGCTGTTTACCCCTGACTTGTCCCCTGAGTCGATTCTGACCCCTGGCCAGACGGTGATCCCTCTCCTGCCGCAGGATCCCCTGGTGGAGGAGCCTTTTTTGCTGGTGCTCACCCCTGTTTTTTCGGCGGTGGCCGCCCAAGGGCATCACCCCCACACGCGGCAGAGGGGGATGATGGTGTCTTTTGAGCCGGAAGTGGTGCATCGGGCTTGGCAGATCCTAGAGCAGCGGGTTCAACAGGGTAGGCCGGATCGCTTGCCCTTCTGGCAGGAGCTGATCAAGCACCATCCCCTCATGGAGCCTCATGTGCGGGTGCTGGCCCGCTTCAGCAGCCTTCTTCTGCTGGGAAACCTGGCCGAGTCGGGATCCCCGCCCGCTCGCTTACCCCCCGCCAGAGCCGAGAACTCCCCTACGCCCACAACCCGACCAGAAGATTGGCAGAAGCGGCGGTCTCCTCCTTCCCATGGCCAGCCCGCCGGTCAAGGCCAACAGAACAGCCTTTCGGAGGCAGAACTGTTGCGGGCTCTCATCCACGAGATCCAGACGCCCCTCAGCACCATCCGCACCTTGGTTAGTCTCATCCTGAAGCGGCACGATCTGCCGTCGCGGGTACGGGAATACGTGGAGAAAATTGACCGCGAATGTACCGAGCAAATCAACCGCTTTGGGCTGTTTTTCCAGGCTACAGAAACGGTGATGCCCGCTGCTACCCCACAGGAGGGGCGTCGGCTTCAGCTAGAGCCCATTGCGCTGGTGGACTTGGTGCGGCAAAACCTGCCTCGCTGGCAGGAGCAGGTGGAACGGCGGGGATCCCAACTGGAGTTGGAGATTCCCGATGAGCTGCCGGATGTGGTCAGCGATCCCAAGGCGCTGGAAGCGGTGCTGTTTGGCATGGTCGACCGCATTGCCCGCAGCACGCCGGCTGGCAGCCACATTCGCGCCCAGTTGGTCAGCGCAGGGGAGCTGGTCAAACTCCAGTTTCAGGTCAACACACCTGAGGGCAGCGACGCCACTGTTGCCTCAGAGCCCAAATCCCCTCAGGCGATTGGGCAGTTGTTGGTCGTGCAGCCGGATACCGGTGCAGTGAGCCTCAGCCTTCCCGTCACCCAAACTCTGTTCCGCGCCTTGGGGGGCTACCTCACCGTGCGCCATCGCGCCCGTCGGGGGGAAATTCTCAACATCTACCTGCCCCGCCAGCTATAAGCCACCCGGTTGGGATCCCGATAGCGTCTCAGGATTGATATGGCGGATTGCAGGGGAGGTAGGGCTAGGATCGATCTGCCAGCGCCGGGAGAGTCTAGAGATTGGATCCATGCCGAGAGCCAGAAAAGTTGCTGAACACCATCCAGAGCCTGAACCCGTCTGCGGAGCCGGAGAACCCAAGGTTAAGGGGGTCACTCTTTCTGCCCAGCAGCTTTCCACTTTGCTTCACGAAATGCGCAATCCTCTCACCGCCCTGAGCACGCTGGCCAAGTTATTGCAAAAACGCTTGCCCCCCGAGGATCGCAACCACTGGATTGGCCTGAGCATTGAACAGGAGTGCAAGCATTTGCAGGAGCTGCTGGCGGAGTTCGAGCGTTTGGACGGGATCCCGGCCCCCCTCCAGCTTCAGCCCCTCTCCTTGGCCGACCTGCTGCGGGAGTGGATCCCCATCTATCAAGCCTTGGCCGAAACCCAGGGACACCACTTTCAAGCCGTCCTGCCCCCTTCCCTACCCCCTGTACAAGCCGATCCGCGCGCCCTGCGCCAGGTGCTTGATAACCTGATCGACAACGCCTGCAAGTACACCCCGCCCCCAGGTGAGATCCGGCTGAAGGTGGAGCTGGGTGAAGATCCCTCAACTGCTTCGCAATGGGAAGTGTTCGTTGCCGTCTGCGACAACGGCCCCGGCATCCACCCTGAGAACCTGGAGCGGATCTTCGATCCCTTTTTTCGGGCAGATCTTTCTAAGCCAGGGCAGGGGCTGGGGTTGGCCATCAGCCGCGACCTGGCCACCCGGATGGGCGGAGATCTCCAGGTGGAAAGCTCCCCCCAAGGCTCCTGTTTTCGCCTGAGATTGCCCACAGGTTAGTAGGAAGATTGTAGAGATATGGGATGGCAGGTGCCGCCAAACGCTTGAACGCTACCCAGGAGCTGCAGATGGCCTCTTCTCCCCAAGCCAAACCCGAAACGGCTGCCGCCGCTGCGCCGGCCCGCATCTTGTTGGTGGATGACGAACCGGGCTTACGGGAGGCAGTGCAAGCCTACCTCGAGGACAGCGGCTTTGAGGTGATCCCGGCGGCCAACGCCCAGCAGGCTCTGCAACTGCTCAGCACGGCCCAGCCTCAGTTGATCATCTCCGACATCATGATGCCGGGCATGGATGGCTATCAATTTTTGGCCCAACTGCGAAAACTCGAGCCCTACAGCCATCTGCCGGTGGTGTTCCTCACCGCCAAGGGGATGACCGCCGACCGCATCCAGGGTTACCGGGCCGGTGTCGATGCCTATTTGCCCAAGCCCTTCGATCCGGAGGAGCTGGTGGCCATCGTCTCCAATCTCATTGAGCGATCCCGCGCTGCCAGCCCTTCGGAGGTGGTGGCCCGCGAGCTGGCCTCGATTCGCGCCCTGCTGTCGGAGCGCACCCTTGCCACAGCCACGCCTGCCCAGACCTCTGCCCCCACCCCCCTGCCCCCACCCATCAAGGTAGAGCTGACGCCGCGGGAACAACAGGTGTTGGAGAAGGTGGCAGAAGGGCTGATGAACAAGGAGATTGCCAAGCAGCTGCAAACCAGCGTGCGCAACGTGGAAAAATACGTCACCCGCCTGCTGAACAAGACAGGCACCAGCAGCCGCACCGAGCTGGTGCGCTATGCTCTCACCTATGGCTTGATTCGGCTGTAGCTCTCACCCCCAGCCCCTCTCCCCAAGGGAGAAGGGGGAAAGAGCTTACGGCTGTGGCTTGGGCGGCACGGTGACCAGCAGCTCCACCCCAAAGGCGTGATCCCCGGCAGGGTAGCTGGTAATCCCCAGCCCATCGATGCGGGTCAGCAGCTCACGGGCCTCCGGCTCCAAGCCTGCCAAACCACCCGGTAGTGTGGCCTCCAGCACTGTTCGGATCCCTTGCCAATTCAGCAAAAAGTAGCCGTAGTTGGGCTTGGGCAACTGATCGTAGAGGGTTTTCAGCGGCTCGGTTTGGGGAAGCAAATTGCCCTGGCGTTGGGCGAGGGTTTGCAGCGCCGCCGTGCTGCTGGTCACGATCAAATAGTTGCCTTCCCAGGCGCGGGTCAAAAGCGGGCGGTTAAACAAGGGATCCGCCCAGATCACCTGCCCACCGGCTTCCGTTACCCCTACTCCGGATTCTTGGGCCAGCCGATCCAACTGAGTCAGGGCCGCGTTGGCCTTGTCTTTTTGGCTGGTCTCGATCACCAAGGCTGCTCCCATGCCCTGCAACAGGGGATGGGCCTGGGCATCCGGTGCCACCAGCAGGGCCATCTCCCCATCCATCCAAGCCAGCAGATCTTTTTCCAAGTCCAAACGGGTATTGGCGCGAAACTCAGCCCGCAGCTCCTCTAACGACTCCTTGACCGGCGGATCTTTTTCCAGCTCAGGCATAACGGCTTGCCAGCGCTGGGCAATCTGCTGGGTGGTCAGCACCGCCAAGGCATTGCCGGGCAGCCGCTGAATGAGTTCGCCGCGAGCCGTTTGCCACCCCCCCTGCACCTGGGTTTTCGGATCGGTCTGGGTCAACATGCGCAGCCGCAGGCCCTGCTCCTGCCAGTGGGCAGCCATGGCCAAAGAGCGCAGGGGTTGCAGGGATCCCAGCGTCGCCGGATCCAGATCCTGCATCCAGTCTTTGAAAGATTCGGGATCCTCCTGCAAAGCCTGGAAGTTGAAGTAGGCAAAGGCCAGCGTGCCGCTCTTATACAGATCGCCAACAGCGGTGCGGAAACTTTCGGAGCGGCCAATCGGCTCTGCTTCGCCGCGATACACAGCAATCGCCTGCTGCATCACCCTTGGGTCGTTGGCCACCGCCACAAAGCGGTTGCCAAACTCAGCAGTTACCCATCGCTCGCCCGGCTCTCCGTTGGTTTGCACATAGAGGGTGACCCCCTGCTCCTGGCGCTGCTCGAAGTTCGCCCCTTCTGCTGCTGCCTGTTGCCGCACCTGGGCCAAGAATTGCCCAGACAAATCGGCGTTGCGGGTGCTGGCTCCAAACAGGATCCCAGGCACCGGCTCGGCAGCTCCGGGCACCAGATTGGGGATCACCACTGCCATCGTGAATTGCTCGCCAGCCCAAGCTTGCATCTCTTCCCGAGAGAACTCCTTGCCGGTTTCAGCCAAAGCTTCTGCTGTCCAGCTCTCCCACTGGGCCAAAAGGTCAGGGTGAGTGCGAAAAGATTCTTCCGGTTGGGTAGAAAAGGTCAGCACCAGGGGCGCCGACTGGGGAACCAGCGCGGTTTCCGGCAGAACATCGCCGGGCAACTGTACCTGTGGCCCTCTGAGTTGGCAGGATCCCAGGAGCCAAGAGCCCCCCACCGCCATCAACGTAAGGGAGAGAGGACGAAACCGGCACTGAAGTTGGGTCTTCATATCACACCTGCGACGAGCCGTCCTCTTGAGGATAGGCGATGGACTCAGAGCCTGTCTGTGATCGCAGCCTCATACATCGGAATATGTAGAAATTGTTACTTTGGCCGGGCGCGAGCGACCAACTCATCCACGTACTCGTTCCAGCGCAACCCTTCGTGAGCCTGGATCCAAACCACCTGCACCTGAGGGCACTGCTGCTTTAGTTGATACAGTTCCTGAACCAGATCCAAGTTTTCCACCGGCCCGGTGCGCCGCCGCCACCCCTGCGCTGCCCAGCGATCCATCCAGTCGTTGTAGGTCTGTACGCAAAGGTGGGAGTCGCTGTAGATGGTATCTACGCCGTTGCCCTGGGTGTGGCGGCAATATTGCAAGGCCCGGATGAGGCCGGTCAACTCCATGCGGTTGTTGGTGCTATCGGGATCCCCTCCCCAAAACTCTTCCACAATTTGATCATCTTGAACCACCGCCACAGCCCATCCCCCTGGCCCCGGATTGGGAGAACATCCCCCGTCGGTGAAGATGCCACTGTGGGGGCAGGCAACCAGACGGCTGGGGCCCGCTCCTTTGCGGCTGTGCATCCGTGAAACCTTGGCCATGGTGCTCATCCGGCGCTAACGGCAACATTTGGGATCCCGGCTCGACAACAGACACTGCATCTTACCGCACAAGGGCGTGCCAGCACCACTATTTAGTGTATCTAGTTCCGGGAAAGTTTTACTTTACACTATCAGTAGTATAAACCTCGTCAACACCAGCTCACGTGACGTAAGGTTAGAGAGACAGGGAAATTCTGCCAAAACGGCGCGAACAAAAACCCCCAGAAAATCTGGGGGAGGAGTGGTGTGTTGAGGTGATGAATACTCGCATGATATCTCTCGAATTCGGTGAGTAGGCCAAACTGGCGATAGATCCCTGCGTTTTTTTGCAGAAATCATTGCAGATACTGGAAAGCATCAGACACTAGAGACCAGCGCGTCAAAACTGAGCTTATTTCGTCTTGATCAGATATAGTGCTCAATCTCGAAGAAATATCTACTTAGACACCAAATATAGAGAAGCCAGTAATAACTTTTCTTATGCACCTACCGCCGACACTAGGGGTTGTGTCAAGCCCAAATGAGCATAGAGACGGGAAAAGTCAAAATTCGCTGACATTAGCTCTTGGATGCAGCGGACTTTCACCTCCTCGTGCAGGCGAATCTGCCCAAAAACCCGTTCGATGCGGTTGATGGTGGTGAAGGTGTCCAGATCCACCGAGAGGATCGGCACTTCCAGCTCTTCTGCTCGAGACTGAATGCGGGGATCCAGAGGGAGCTTGCCGGTCAAGATCAGGCAGAGGGTGGAAGTTTCTAGGGCGGCCAGTTGAATATCGGTGCGGTCTCCGCCGGTGATCACCGCCTTGTGATCCAGCTTACGGAAGTACTTCAAGGCCGAGTTGACGTTCATCGCCCCTACCGCAATGTCTTCAACCATCAGGTCCATCCGATCTGGACAGCAGAGCACCTCGGCATCCAGTTGCCGCACCAACTCCCCAACGCTGATGCTGCGCAAAATGCGATGGGAGGGCAAAATCCCCAGCACCGGGATCCCGTGTCCCTCCAAAAAAGGCCGAATGATCGTTTTTGCCGGTTGCACCTGGTCGGGCGGCACATCGTTCAGCAGCACGCCTGCCAAGCGGGATCCCAGTTGACGATGGACAAAGAGAAGAGAATCAACAGCCAAGGAGGAATGGTAGCGACTGATCAGCAGTACCGGAGCATCCAGGGCTTGGGCCATCTTGGCCAGCGACAGGCCAAACAATTCCCCCTCGTAAAGATCGGCTGGGCCTTCCAGCAGCACCAAATCGGCAGGGGAGCGCTGGACAAACTCCAACAGAGGGGCAACCGGGCACTCTGGAGCTGGATCCCCGGGAGCTCGCTTCATTTGAGCCAGCAAAGCCTCTTCGTTGAGCCGGAGCAGCATCGGCGGCATTTGATCCATCGTCAGCCGCAGAGACTCCGCCACAAAGCGCATATCCGGATCGCCCCCTTCCAGCGAGCAATCTTCCCGCTCGCAAGAACCGATGGGCTTCCCATAGGTGACTTTTATCCCTTGCTGCTGCAGATGCTTGGCCAAACCCAAGATGGCAGCCGACTTACCGCTGAAGGGCTCAGTAGAACCAATTAAAAGGAACTTGGACACGGATGGCTCCCGGTAACGAGAGGGACGAAGGGATCCCTTACTCAGTCTAACGGAGGCTGCTCTCTCCTCAGTTCTGGACTAACCGATTAGGATCGACTCTTCAGGGTAGGTTACCAACGGGCGGGGCTGTTGTTGAGCCAAGGCCAAGACAATGGTCAATGCCCCCAACCGGCCCCAGAACATCACCAGCACAATGATCAGTTGGCCAAACCAGTTGAGCTCCCCGGTAAAGCCCGTCGAGAGGCCGCAGGTGGCAAAGGCGGAGATCACTTCAAACAACACCGGATCCAACCTACTGTTACTGTGGGTCAGCAAAATCAACCAAGCCGCCAACAATACCACAAACAGAGAAACCGTCAACACCGCTGCCGCCTTGCGCACCATGGAGGGATCCAAGCTGCGCCCGGCAATCTGAGCGCTGGGCAAACCGCGGGCATAGCCCCAGAGGGCCAACACCAACACCGCCAAGGTGCCGGTGGTCATGCCGCCCCCCATAGAAGCTGGGGCTGCCCCAATAAACATGAGAGCCATCAGCAGCAACTGGCTTGCCGGGGTCAAATCCTCAATGGGGATCCCGGCAAACCCAGCCGTTCGGGCAGAAACCGACTGAAAAAACGTCAGGCCCAAGCGGCGGGGCCAGCTTACCTCCAGCAGGGATCCGCCGGGCAAGCTCTCTCCCAAAAACAAGCCAATGCCGCCCGTGCAGAGCAAAACCACCACCACGCCCAGGGTAATCCGGGTGTGCAGAGAGGGGCGGTGGCCCCGCGGCCAGGTTAACAAATCCGACAAAACTGGGATGCCCAAACCGCCGATAAAAATCAGACCGGCCAAAATCGCCAGCGACAGACCATCTGTAGGGATCCCTTCCCGGCCAAACAGGTCAAATCCTGCATTACAAAAGGCCGACACCGCGTGAAAAATAGCCAGAAAAACTGCCCGCCCCGGCCCATAGAGATCCCGCCAGTGCACCCAGAGCAGCAGAGCCCCCCCCAACTCAATGAGAGTGACCCCCAGCAGCACCCGCCGAGTCAATTCCAGGATCGCCCCCGGATCGATGAGCCCCAGCGAATTGCACAGCGCCAAGCGATTGAGGAGGGAAATGCGCCGCCCGATCAATTGAAACACCACCACCGCCAACACCATGAAGCCCACCCCGCCAATCTGAATCAGGATCAGCAGCACAATCTGGCCCAACAGGGTGAGATCCTCCGCCGCCACAATCGTCGAGAGCCCCGTCACGCTCAGGGCCGACATGGCCGTAAACAGCGCCTCATTCCAGCTCAAGGGATCCCCGCGCCCGATCCCCGGCAACATGAGCACCAGAGTTCCCACCACTGCCAAGAGCCCCAACCCTACAACCAGGCGCAATGGCGGTGGCAGCGGGCGACGCCTGTCCCCCCCAAAAAACCACTGCAGACGATTCCCGAAGGCCCTAGAGGACTGAGACAATGCCGAGCCCGGTGTCGGCAGGTAGCGGGCGCGGGATGGCACTGGTGGAACCAAGCGCTCAGAGCCCTCCTCTGGCGGAAGCGGGACGGAGCCCTCTCTCATCGGATCCCTCCCTACATCTCATTCAGCCGCGAGATGTTGGTATTGGCCCCCAGAACCACCAGCAAATCCCCCTTTTCCAGCAGGTAGTCTGCGGGGGGAGAGACCACCAGCGATTGCTTTCGCTTCACCACCAGCACCGTGATGCCGAAGCGGCGACGCAGATCCGACTCCGCCAGCGTATGGCCCACCAACGCCTCCGGCACCTGTAATTCCGTAATGCTGTAGCCCGGCTCCAGCTCTAGCTGATCTAGGATCCCCGGTGCTGTCAACACCTGAGCCAAACGGCGCCCTGCCTCTTGCTCCGGCAACACCACCCGATCTGCCCCCACTCGCAGGAGAATAGAGCGTTGCCGCTCGGTCGACGCCTTACAGACCACATTGCGCACCCCCAGACTTTTCAGGGCCACCGTCGTCAGCAAATTGCTCTCAAAATCGCTGCCAATGGCCACCACCACCGTGTCGAAGGAGAGGATATCCACCGCTCGCAGCGCATCTTCATCGCTGGAATCGAGTGCCACCACCTGCGTCAGCTGATCCGCCAGGCGCTGCACGATCTCACGGCTGCGGTCGATCCCCAAGACATTGTGCCCTCGCTCCATCAAGGTGAGAGCCAAGCTAGAACCAAAGCGCCCCAGACCAATTACCGCATATTCACGATCCACCCGCTGTCGTTCGCGCCAGCGGAACGTAGTCCCTGCCATGTGCTCTCCTGCCCCCTCTTTCAAGAACAGATCATAAGTTCATCCAGCAGGGATCGGAAGGGCCGCGACTCTAGGCCGACTCAGGCTTGGGCAGCGTAGAGGGGTGAGGAATCAGCTCGCGGGTGGAACGGCGCTCCACCATCTCTGCGGTGATGCGGATGTGCTTTAGGTCGCGGCGGGAGGGTGCCTCGTACATCACATCCAGCATTAGCTCTTCCACAATGGCCCGCAGGGCGCGAGCCCCGGTCTTGCGGCGATAAGCCTCTTTGGCAATGGCAGCAATGGCGGCAGGTTCAAACTCCAGTTCCACCCCGTCCATGCGCAACAGCTTCTGCGCCTGCTTGAGAATGGCGTTTTTGGGCTGCGTCAGGATCGCCTCCAGCGCCTTCTCATCCAGCGGATCCAAAGTCGCCACTACCGGGAGCCGCCCCGTGAATTCGGGAATCATGCCGTACTTGATCAAGTCTTCAGGCTCCAAAGCCTTGAGGGCATTGGCCATACGTTGCTCGCGGGTAACCGACAATTGCTCTCCTGGCTTGATAAAGCCCATCGATTTCTTGCCGATGCGCTGCTCGATTACTTTTTCCAGGCCAACAAAAGCCCCCCCGCAAATGAAGAGGATGTTGGAAGTGTCGATTTGAATGCAGTCTTGATAGGGGTGCTTGCGCCCTCCCTGGGGAGGCACGTTGGCTATTGTCCCTTCCAGCATCTTCAACAAAGCCTGCTGCACCCCCTCGCCGGAGACATCGCGGGTAATGGAGGGGTTCTCGCTTTTGCGGGCAATTTTGTCGATTTCGTCGATGTAGATGATGCCGCGCTGGGCCTCTTCTACGTCCATGTCCGCCACCTGCAGCAGGCGCAACAGGATGTTTTCCACATCCTCGCCCACATAGCCAGCTTCCGTAAGGGTGGTAGCATCTGCAACCGCAAAAGGCACATCCAACATGCGAGCCAGGGTTTCCGCCAGCAGGGTTTTGCCGGAGCCAGTGGGGCCAATGATCAAGATATTGGACTTCTGTAGCTCCACCTCATCCAGTTCCGAAACTCCGACGCTACCGGGGTTGGCCTTGGCAGCCAGACGCTTGTAGTGGTTGTAAACCGCCACCGACAAAACCTTCTTAGCTTTTTCTTGGCCAATCACATATTGGTCGAGATAGCGCATGATCTCCTGCGGCTTGGGCAACTGCGCCAAAGAAGGCAGGCTGCGGGAGGGTTTTTTGGGGGTTTCGCGACGGCTGGCGGCAGGGGCGGCAGCAGGAGGAGTGTTGCCGTCGTAGAGTTCCTCATCCAAAATCTCGTTGCAGAGCTCCACGCACTCGTCACAGATGTAGACCCCCGGCCCCGCAATCAACTTACGCACCTGATCCTGGGACTTGTTGCAGAAGGAGCACTTTAGATGGGAGTCATATTTGGCCATGGGATCCTCGTTGCTGCTTGCTCTTGGCTATCCTAATCCGGCAAAAGCCAGAAGAAAACTAAACCTTCCAATCCAGTCGCAAATTGGCTGCGAAAGCGTAAGGAGGCCGAAGTTGGTGGAATCTCACTGACCTACTAGTCTAGCATCTCCACTGGGCTCGTAGGGCTTGTTTCCGGATCCCCAAGGGGGCAGGGTGCCAAGAGATTCCCATGGGGATCAACTGGAAAGACTGGAGATATAGTCATTTCAAACTGGATTGAGACACTTCCCAAGCGCTCCGTGCCGCTTCCGCGACCACCCACTTCAAAAGGGAGCTGGGAAGCAATGCAACGGAGGTGTTTCATTCTTGCTTCAAAGTGACCATAAGCTTCTCCAGCGCTCTGCGCTACCCGTGCAAACGCCACAGCCTCGGTTCTCCCCAAGTGTCTCACAAGGAGGAAAACTGGAAATGGAAGGGGTGAGCCGTTTCGCTGCTATCGGGAATGGTCGGATTTATAGAAAAACCGCCCGACTTGACGCCGAGCGGAAGATGGTGTGAGGAGTGAACGGAAACATGCGTCTCCGCTGATCCCATCATAGTTGAACTTATCTGGCACTGGCAAAGGAATCCTTCAGTTAAGTTGGATACTTTTTGGAGGTGTGGCCGCGCCTTTTTGTAACCAAAAAGGGGAAGGAACTGTCCGTGTTTCGTTCGCTTCCCCCTATTGGCGTCCACTCCTCACTAAGGTTGAATCATAAATCATCCCTGCCGCTAAGACAACCCACCCTACCCAAGTTTTTCCGGGATCCACCCTGTCAAGGATGCAGATCACCGGATTCCACGGTGGGATCCAGCGCCAACAGCTCCGCTTCGGTCAGCAGGGGGATCCCCAGTTGTTGGGCTTGCTCCAGCTTGGAGCCGGGGTCAGAGCCCACCACCACGTAGTCGGTTTGGCGGCTGACGCTGGCGGTGACTTTGCCCCCCCGACTCTCAATCCAAGCCTTGGCCTGCTGGCGGGAGAGGGTGGGCAAGGTGCCGGTGATTACGAATTTTTTCCCGGCCAGGATCTGGGAGACGGCAGGGTTCTCCTGCTGAGGAAGAGCGGGGATCCCTAGCGCCTGCAACTCCTGCAACAGGCGACGATGGGCCGGATCGGCAAACCAGGCCACCACCGCTTCCGCCACTTCCGCGCCTATCCCATAGATCTGGGCGATGGTTTCTGCACTGGCCTGGGCCAAAAGCTCAGGGGTGGGAAAATGGCCAGCCAAAATCTGGGCAGTGACCACCCCCACATGGGGGATCCCCAGCCCGTAGAGCACCCGTTCCCAGGGCTGCTGGCGAGAGCGCTGAATGGCTTGCACCAGCTTTTGGCTGGAGCGGGATCCCATCCCCTCCAAACCCTGCAACTGCTCTGGGGTGAGGCGGTAGAGATCGGCTACGGTGCGCACCCCCAAGCTCTCCACCAATTGGGCTGCCCGCTTTTCCCCTAAGCCTTCGATATCCAAAGCATCACGGCTGGCCCAGTGCTGCAATTGGCCCCGCAGCTTGGCCGGGCACTCGGGGTTGGGGCAGCGGGTCACGGCTTCGCCAGGGGGACGAACCAAAGGGGCGTGGCATTCGGGGCACTGGCTGGGCAGGCTGTAGGGAACAGCGTCGGCAGGGCGCAATTCCTTCAGGATCCCGACCACCTCCGGGATGATCTCCCCGGCTTTGCGCACGATGGCAGTATCGCCAATGTGCACATCCAGCTCCCGCAGGCGATCGGCATTGTGCAGGCTGGCGCGGCTGACAAGGGTGCCGGCCAGAGGAACCGGCTCCAGCTCTGCCACTGGAGTGACGGCGCCGGTACGGCCCACGCTGGCCACGATGGCGCGGATGCGAGTGGGAACCTCTTGAGCTGGGTATTTGAGGGCAATGGCCCAGCGGGGAAATTTTTGCGTAAAGCCGGCCTCCTCCTGCAGCCGCAAGGAGTTCAATTTCACCACCACCCCGTCGCTGGCGTAGGGGAGCTGGGCACCCCGCCATCGCTCATAAAATTGGATCACTTCTCCCAAGCCCCGACAGACCTGGGAAAGGGGGTTGACTGGAAATCCCAATTCCTTGAGCTGCTGCAGACACTGCCACTGGGTTTGCGGGGGATCCCCGGCAGGCCATCCCTCCGGCCAGTGGAGGGCGTAGGCGAAGAAGCTGAGCTTGCGGGCGGCCACAACGCGGCTATCCAACTGCCGCAGGGTACCGGCAGCACAGTTGCGCGGGTTGGCAAAGGGGGGATCCCCAGCGGAACGACGCTCTTGGTTGATCCGTTCAAACTCGGCTAGGGCCAGATAGACTTCCCCCCGCACCTCCAAAACGGGAGGCGGATCTGCTGTCGCCAGCCGCAGGGGAATCGAACGAATGGCGCGCACGTTGGGGGTGATGTCCTCTCCGGCCTGTCCGTCCCCCCGAGTAGCACCCCGCTCCAAAAGACCCTCGATGTAGGTTAGGGCCAAGGCGGCGCCATCAATCTTCAGCTCACATACATATTCCAGCTCTCCCTCTGTCCTGCTGTCGGGAACAGGGGCACGGCCCAAAACTCGCAGCAGACGCTCTTGCCACTCCTCCAGTTCTTCTGGGTTGAAAGCGTTTTCCAAACTGTAGAGGGGGATGCGGTGGAAGACGGTGGGAAAATGCTCTGCAGGTTTTTCTCCCACCCGCTGAGTAGGGCTATCGGGAGTGACCAGTTCAGGGTAAGCCCGCTCCAGCTCTTGCAGCTCGCGGTAGAGGCGGTCGTAAACGCTGTCTTCCAGGATGGGCGCATCGTGGACATAGTAGGCAATGCTGGCCTTCTGCAGCAGGGTGCGCAGCTCGCGGGCGCGTTCTTCCAACTTGGGATCCATAACGCTTTGGGTGAGCAAGGTCTACCCCTAGGTTAGGGCTCCTGAGGAGCCAATAAGTAGGAGCCGATATTCTCCAAGCTGGGAGGATGTAGGAAGGGGATGGTCAAGATGGCCTGCTGGGAAAATGGCTGGGGGAGCTGGGCCAGAAGAGTCTGGTGACGACGGCGGAGGGCCTCTCCAAAGGGGGTAGAATCCTCCAACCACACCCGATTGAGAACGGCGTAGGGATGAGGGATCCCCAAAGCATCCAATTCCGCCAAGAGACGCTCGGTTTCCGCCAGAACTGCTTGCTCGGGGTTAAAGACGGGGATAAAGGTAACAAACTGGGGATCCTGGAGCTGCTGCCGAAGCTGCCGCACCTGGGCCAAAAGCTCCCGCATCCGCTGCGCCCATTCCGGCCTGCCCACCACATCCCGATATTTCAGCCACAGCTTCAGGGCCAAGCTCACCCAACCTTCCAGAGCCTGGGGCATCTGCAGAAACCGCAAGAGATGGCCTGTGGGAGCCGTGTCCAGCACCACCAGGTCAAACTGCCCGCTCGTCTCCTGTCGGAGAACACTCAACAGGGCCATCACCTCATCCAGGCCGGGTGGAGGCATCTGCAGCAGTTGCCGCCACGCCTGCGGGTCGTATTGGACTTCCACCCCTGCCGTCCCCTCCCCCGCCAAGATGGCCGCCACCTCCTCCAGGTAATCCTGCCGGAATTGCTCCAGCACCACCGCCGCATCGATCTCCTGCCCCAGCAGGTTGGGCAGCAGGGGGATGGGATCCTGACCCAGTTTCGTCTGAAACAGATCCCCCAGGGAGTGAGCCGGATCGATAGAGACCAGCAACAGCTGCTTGTCGGGATGGCGCTTGGCTAAGGTCCAAGCCAGGGCCCCGGCCACCGTCGTCTTGCCCACACCCCCTTTGCCCCCCACCAACACCAGTCGGATCCCTTGGGTCAAAAAATCCGGTAGGGACGGGATCCCCCTGAAGGAAGGGAAGAGGGTGGAGAAGGGAGGCTCTCTCTCCGCTCTCTGCTCTGGGATCCCTTCCAACTCCAGCAGCACCTCTGGCAAGGGGCGAAGCTGCTGAACCAGCTCATCCAGGGCCGCCAACCCAACCGGCTCCTGCAGTTGATAAGGACAGACCCAGATAGAGTATCCGGGCAGCTCCTCCTGTAGGGCTTTGAGCACACGCCGCTGTTCCTGTTGCCGCGCCGAGTAGAGAGGAGAGGGGAGAGCGGTGGGCAGTGAGGATTGACTGGTATTTTCTCCTAGAAACAGCACCTGATTGACCAGAAGACCGCCGATGGGCACGCGGCGGCTTTGCAGTTGCTGACAAAAGCGGCGGGTTTCCGCCACGCTCAACTGCTCCGGGATCATCACCAGCCAAGCAGAAGTGCTCTCCGGAGTGGTCAAGCGGGCTTTGCCCCCCTCCAGTTCCCTCTGCAACTGGGCTAAAAATGCATCCGCCTCATCCGGTCGATAGGTGCCCGTCAGGGCTTGGGCGATCTCCCGATGCTTGGCCTGAAAGGTGGCAAACACAGCCAGCAGATTATCCAAAAAGTCGGGCAGCTCCAACAGCCGCAGGGTGTGCCCGGTGGGGGCCGTGTCCAAGATAACGGTATCCACCTCCTCCCTCGCCAGCAGCCGGTTGACCTCCAGAATGGCCATCAGCTCATCCACCCCCGGCCACGCCAAATCCCAGATCGGCAGCAGATCCTCTCGGCCAAACCAACTGCCCCGCTCGGCAATGAGCTCCAGGGCCGGCCCATAGGTTTGCCGAAAAGACCGCAGCAAAATCTCCGCCTGCAAAGCCCGCACCTGTAAATTGGGGCGATCCGGCAAGGGTTGGGCCACATCCGTAACCGAGATTTGCAGCACGTCCCCCAACGAGTGGGCGGGATCTGTGGACATCAGGAGCAGACGGCGCTGGGGATCCACCTGGGCCAGTTGGCGGGCCAGCGCGCAGGTCAAGGTTGTTTTGCCCACTCCTCCCTTGCCGCTGAACAGCAAGAGGCGTTGGGAAGCCAAGAGCAGAGGATGGCAGGAATGCTCCTCACTGTTAACGCGACTGAGTTGCAAAGGGATCCCCTCCCACATAGGTCGCCCCTATTTTGGCCTGGATCCCTCTTGGGGATGTTCCAGATCACTGCAAAGGTGCTCCGCACCGCTGACGGGATGGGAAGAGCTTGTACGGGAGCAGCTCACCGCAGTTTCTCCTCTCCAAGCCACACCCGGCGACGTCCTCTGTCCCACACCAGCAGCGTGTGGATCCCGATCCAAAGTCCTGTCCACAGCCAGTTGTGCAGCCAGATTTTGCCCAGAATGGGCAGGGTCAGGCCCTCCGTTCCCCCCAAAACCAGGCCGGCGGCCAAAATTAGCCCTTCAAAAGCCAGAAACCCCAAGATGAGCATGGCCGGGATCCAGAGATAGTTCAGCAGCAGTTGCCTTGGTCGAAGGGTCTTGGACTGGAAAAACAAAGGGCGATAGCTGGCAGCAAGAGCAACCCCCACCGTGCCGATCCCCAGCACCAACCCCCAGGCAAACGAATCGGGAGTGCGGGGATAGTTGTGCCAGGTGTAGCCAAAGATTTGGTTGGCCAGCCAAATCATCAAAGCACTAATGGCTGCCCTTTGGCGGGTTAAAGTTGTGCCCGCAACAATACCAACAGTTACAAAGGGAAGGGTACATGTATAAGCAATATTGCTGAGGCAGCCGACGGTGGTAAACAAGCTGGGCCAGAACCAGCCTCGGGCCAAATCTTGAGCAGCTTGTATCCAAAGTGGGGCTGGGATTAAGCGGCGAGAGCTGGGAATGGGGATAGGTTGAGCACTCGATTGCAGGCCAATCATGCTTTAATCTCCTGGAAAAAGGTGGTCTTTCAGAGGACAGCTATTAAGCAAATGCTCAAAAACAATTTGCCGAGCTACTTGGGGAGTAACCCGCTTGTACCAGGTGCGATCCCCAGAGTAAAAAACCACGGGCCCCTGTTGGCAAACTTCCAAGCAGCCTGAGGTGATAACCTGTACGTCCAGGTTGGCTTCTCGAAGGGCGGATTCCAGAGCTTCTACAACCGGTTGGTAGTTGCGGGAAGGATAACAACGGCTGGAACGACAGACGGCAAGGTAGGGACGTTTAAGAGGGTTATCCTCATAGGGGATCCGCTCTTTCCCCTGCACATAGATGGCGCGGATGCGCTCGTAAAGAGAAAGCTTTTGGTAATCTGCTTTGCCTTCCGGCAGGTAGTCTTCCTCTGGCCCCAAAAAGGGGCTGGGCAGAAAAATCTGCAGCAGAGGCTCTTCTGCTCCATTCCAGAATTGGATCCCCCACATGCGGGGCTGACCTTGGGGATTGAGGCGCCGGTAGAGAGCAGCACGGCTAACCAATCTTTTGCGGCGCAGCTCGGGTGGGGTCTTGCGATGGGGGCCGCCTTGGTGCTCCTCCAGGCACAAATGCAGGTGCCAAGTTTCGGTGGCAACGGTTAGATAGCCATCGTAGAGCACGCACAAAGCTGGAGGTTTCTTAAAATCCAGCTCCAGCACCCCGCCTTCCGCCACATGGCCCACCTGGATCTCGGCCCAGTGCTCTTGAAACAGCTCGTAGAGCAACGGCCCCAAGCAGTCAATATGGGCAGGGATCCCTTCATAAAGGGTTGTCCAACCCGTCAGAGAAACTTCCTGCCAAGTTTGATGGAGAGGGGTTATCCAGGGCGTGAAAGCGGCCATGAGAGAGCTCCTCAAGGTAGTGGTGGAATACGAGCAATCACCTCTTTTTTGAGAGGGCGCTCGGCCCAGGGTAGGATCCCATCTGGCTTGGTGAGGTAGAGCTCTGCTGTCTGCAGAATGAGATCCACATCTTTTGGATCGAGATCTCCAAAAACATAGGTCATCTTTTGAGGTGCTGCCAACGCAACGACACAAGCATGGCTGCAGCCGCTCATACAGGCAACCGGCTTCAGGGTCAGTTGAGGATTGAGGGTTTGAGATTGCAGGGCAGACAGCAGCATTTCTCCCTTGCTAATCCCTTCTTTTTGGCCGTTAACCCACCGAGATCCGCAAGTGACACAAACCCAAAGACAATGGCTGCTGGGTTGCTGGGCAGCGCTGCCAGCTTGGATGGGCAACTGGGAAGTTGATCGAGACATGGTGCTCCTTGATATAGTCATAGGTTTCTGTCCAAGCAAAGGGTGTGAGAAGAGGCAAAGACGATCTCAATGTCTTGGCCAAGGATTCAGCAGTGAGTTAGACAGCTAAAAGTCAGCCTCAAGTCGCTCTAAAATTGGCCCCTTAAATTAAGCCGAACGGTGCGACCCACTCCTGGGTAGCCGGGGAAAACCTCATATTGCTCATCCAGCAGGTTATCGACTCCCACCTCGAGAGCGAGATTTTCTGCAACCGGGATCCCTCCCCGCAGAGCCAGGTTGGTGTAGCCGGGCAGAGATTGGGTATTGGCGTTGTTGGTAAAGAAAGTGCCAATGTGATGCAGGAAAACTGAGGCATACCGATCCTCTGCATCGCGGTAGCTCAGGCCCAGGTTGAAGCTGTCTGCTCCCACGAAGGCTAGCTGTTTGCCAACCGCTTTGGGATCCAGCGCCGAGCGGATGATGGGATCGTTCAGGGTGTAGTTGGCAAAAAGAGTCCAGTTTTCCCCCAATCGCAAATCCAGGGCTGCTTCCAAGCCCGTGTATTCCACGAGCTCAATGTTTTCGTAGGTTCCCCTGCGCGGGCCAGTGCTGACAAAGGTAATGCCATCGCGGATGCGGTTATGGGCAAAGGTCAAGCGCAGTAGGCCAAAATCTCCCAAAGCCTGATCCAGGCCAATGTCAAAACTCTCTCCCCGCTCCGGGCGCAAATTGGGGTTGCCGTCGACTTCAAAAAAGCCCCGCAAACGAAAGAATAAGTTTGAGATCAAGGGGGTGCGAAAGCTGCCGGCATAATTGGCCCTCAGGGTGGTGCCTTCTGCCAAAACCCAGCGGATCCCTGCGGCAGGAGAGGTGGCCGAACCGTTGACCAGATTGCTCGAATCTTGGCGAACGCCTAAGTTGAGATAAAAGTTGGGCTGTGGCCTGTAATCCAGGCGGGCGAAGAATGCCCCCTGATTCACAGTATTGTCATAGTTGACGTTGGTGGATCCCCTGGCAAAGGAGAAGGTGGTGTTGCGAGCTGAAATGGATCGGTAGTCTGCTCCTAGAGTAAGCTCCAGGTTTTCAGCAGCCTTCCAGGTGTATTGCAGTTGGGATCCCCACCCCGTTCGCAGGATCTCATCCCGGGATCCCTGGCTTTGTGGGGCGCTGAAGCGATAGTTGAGGTCGTCAAAAAATACCCTGGCTTGCAGGGATCCCCTCTCTTGATCCCACAGCCAACTGAGATCTAACAGCAGGTCGTTGGTGTTTTGCACTGCATCGGGGGAGGGAAACTCGGTGCTGCCAGGCACCTGAAACGCTTTGTTGAGATAAAGGGCATTTCCGGTTAGGACTTGGCCTTCTGCCAATTGCCAGGTGAGCTTGGCTTGTAGGTTGTGGTACTCCACCGCCGAGTTTTCCCGCCTGCCGGCTTTGCCCAAACGCCCAATTTCAAAAGGAAAGTCGTTGTTGCTCTGCAGACGGCGATAGCTGACCACCCAGCCCAGATCCTGCACCTGGCCGCGGTTCTGGATCCCTTGCTCGTTGAGGCCGTAGCTGCCGATAGCCGCTTCCAGCACGGTCTCGGATCCCGGCTTTGGATCCAGCGTCACGATGTTGATGACCCCGCCAACGGCATCGGAGCCGTATAAGGTGGAGCCCCCACCTGGAGAGATCTCAATACGCTCGACCACATCTGTAGTGATCTGAGACAGATCGAACCCGCCAAAAAAGCCCAGGTCGTTAATGGGGCGGCCATCCAAGAGCACCAACACCTGGGCCGTTCGTCCTCCCCGCATAAACTGGGAGCTAAGGGCTCCCAACTGGGTTCCTGCCGTGCCGTCGCTGAGGATCCCGGGCAGGTAGCGCAGGGCCTCCTGAACCGTTCTTGCCCCTTGCTCTCGAATTTGCTGGCGGGTAATGACGTAAACCGGGCGGGAAGAATCCCGCAGCAAACCAGGACGGCGAAAAGGTGTGGTGACGGGTTGATTTAAAATCTCGGCGCTAACGCCGGTTTCCAACACCTCTTGAGCTGAGGGCGGGGAAGCTGCCGGCTGCGCCCACGCTGGGATCCCCAAAACAAGACCCCCCAGCGCCAGGCTGAGACCTAGAATGGGATTCATTTTCTTTCTTGAAGCTCCTGATTCCGTGCGACGCGGAAGAAATGCGAGCCAAAACCGCAGGCGGGCATCCTGACTGAGGGCATAGGTCTAGCCCAAGCCCATCACAGTTGCGGCACAGCGCCGGATTTGCACCGGACTTTCCCCTTTACATGCCCTGGCTGATCCCCAGGACAACCTGTCGGTACAGCTTTCTCTGCGATTGCTCCGAAAAAGCCGTGCTAGGCATCATACATCCCCTGCTCTGGAGTTCCTATCCTGCCAGGGGGGATGTCATCCCCAGGGGTGAACGGGATCCCAACGGCAATCCCAGGGCTTCGGATGGGCCACATCCCATTTAGGCCAGATTTCTTCACTGCTTTGTAAGCAGTTGAAGGATAGCCCGCTGCTACTCCAGATCGCGAGGCCCAAGGATCCCTTAGCCTTTTAGAGAACAGAGCATGACTCTAGTCAATAATAAGCTCAACTATACTGAAAATAATGTATAATATGTTCAGTACGGATTACTACCAGTTGATCTTTCTGTTTACTTTCGAGTCTGCCAACATGGTAGCCAAAGCAAAGCAGAAAATTGGTAGTAAGACGACACGGAAACTGCGCTTTGGGTATTCTACTCAAAGCTTTGCGGGATACCGCCATTCTGTTTGGAAACAAACAGAATGCTATCGCTGCATAGTTGAACAGTGATGTTCAGCAGTGTTCAGCGTAAATGTATCAGATACGCTGAGACTTCACAAGACCCACAGCTTTTGGGAAAGCAAGATGGGGACGCTGGCCTAGCCGTCATGGGCGGGATCCGTATGAATTAGTACCCAACCGGATAGAAAAGAGGGGCTTTTTCGGTCGCGTGAGCGGCGCGGAGCGCTCTTTCTGGCAAAGCCGTTGCCTGGTGGGCTGGATCCGGTTTAACTTGGCTGGGAGAGGCAATTGGCACCTCGATCATCCGATCCGGTACCAGCGGCACCATTTCGGAGCGGTCGGCGATTTCCCGGAGAGAATTGGCGATGGATTCCTGAGTCAGCAGAAACTGTCGTTCGTTGCGCTGCATCTGCTGCCACACCTGGTAACGCTGGCTCCACCGGCTTTGGGTATGCACAGTCCAACTGTAAAGGCTCAACACTGAAACGCCGGAGAGGATAGCCATCCCTGTGGAGATTTGCTTCCACCAGGCTAGGTGTTCTGCCCAAGCAAGATGCTGGCTGCGAGGATGGGCTGATTTCAACTTCAAATTCAAAGGTTGGGTGCGGCTGGCCTGAACTGTACCGGAGAGGGGTCGGCTCAGAGCAGAAGACCGTCTGTGGCGACGAGGGCTTTTGGGACGATCAAGACCTGCGTTCAAAGGCTGGCTAACCATAGGGCTTAACCTCACACACACCAAGGAATCCGACGGTGTGGGACCGCCGGTTCCGCTTCACCCTAGTTCCCCGCGCCCCCCAACAGCAACCCCCTTCTCCCGATTCCTGGTCTCGGCGGGCTAGCCGTCCGCTTCACGGTAGCCGATCTCTTGAGAGCGGGAGAACCAACCTAAACCTACATCTGACTGCTGCGGGCAGCCACTCGCAGTTTGGCAGAGCGGGCCCGTGGATTACGTTGCCGTTCCAGTTCGGAAGGGGACAAGGGCTTGGGGGTGAGCACCTGCCAACGGGGATCCCTGCGAAAGGCCCATTTCACCAGGCGATCTTCAAGGCTATGGAAGCTGATCACGGCCAACCTGCCGCCGGGTTTCAACCAAGTGGGGGCTTGGGCCAGCAAGGTTTCTAAAGCCTCCAGTTCTCGGTTCACGGCAATGCGCAACGCCTGAAAGACCCGAGTGGCCGGGTGAATGCGGCCTCGCCGAGCTGCCGGAGGTACCGCCTGCCAAACCACCTGGGCCAACTGAGTGGTTGTGGCGAGGGGACGAGCCTGCTCGATGTGATGGGCAATGCGGCGGGCAAATCGCTCTTCGCCGTAACGGGTGAAAATCTCGATCAACTCTTCGACCGGGCGATGATTAACCCAATCGGCAGCGGTTTCCTGAGCGGCACTGGGATCCATGCGCATGTCCAGCGGCCCCTCCCCGCGAAAGCTAAATCCCCGCTCAGGACAGTCCAGTTGCGGAGAACTCACCCCCAAGTCGGCCACGATGCCATCGAAGGGGATCCCCTGCCCCTGCTCATCCCGAAAGCCGTGCTGCTGCAGATCGAAATCGGCAAAATTGAGGTGCCACAGTTGGATGCGGCTGCCGGGGATCCCTTCTGCTGCAAAACGCGCTTGCGCCGCCTGTAGAGCCGCCGGATCCCGATCCAACCCCACCACTCGGGCAGCTCCCCCCCGCAGCAGCGCCAAGCTGTGCCCACCCCCTCCCAACGTCACATCCAGAAAAGTGCCGCCCCCCTGGGGTTGCAGGTAGGCCATCACCTCCTCGGTCAAAACGGAATCGTGTTGATACACCTCGCCAAGCACGGTCTGCGGGGGTTCTATTTCTGCTGCTACAAAGTTCAGTATCTGCAAAAAAAAGGCCGAGGCCAGGCCCCGACCGAGGAATCCATGTTGTTAAGGTGATCCTCTGGGAAAAGAGGGGTGGCCGTCAAAAGACAGGCTGTCTTGGGATCCCCGGCAAAATCTCTGGGGCGTGAGTCCCGCTCTGAGTATGATGAGACTGCTCCCGCTTTTGCCCAGTCTGCCGTCAGGGTTGCTGTGTTGACTCACTCTTCTGCTACTGATATCTTGACCCTCTCGCCGGCCAAGGGCCTGCGCGGCCAAGTGAGCATCCCCGGCGACAAATCCATTTCCCACCGCGCCCTGATGCTGGGATCCCTGGCCGAAGGAGAAACCACCATCCAAGGGCTGTTGCTGGGAGAGGATCCCCGCAGTACGGCAGCCTGTTTTCGGGCGCTGGGGGCAGATATTTCGGAGCTCAACAGCGAGTGTGTTCGCATTCGGGGAGTTGGCCTGGGCCGGCTGCAAGAACCGGCAGACGTGTTGGATGCAGGTAACTCCGGCACCACCTTGCGCCTGATGCTGGGGATCCTGGCGGGCCAGGCCGGGCGCTTTTTTGCCGTCACCGGGGATCGATCCCTGCGCTCGCGGCCCATGGGGCGGGTGGTAGAACCGCTGCGGCAGATGGGGGCCAGCATTTGGGGACGGGCCGGTGGGACGTTGGCACCCTTGGCCGTACAAGGGGGATCCCTCAAGGGCATTCACTACCGCTCCCCGGTGGCTTCAGCGCAGGTGAAATCCTGCCTCTTGCTGGCGGGTCTGCTGGCGGAAGGCACCACCCAAGTCACCGAGCCGGCTCTCTCTCGGGACCACTCGGAACGGATGTTGCGGGCCTTCGGGGCCAACATTCAGGTGGATCCGGAAACAAAAACCGTGGCCGTGGTGGGCGGATCCCGCCTGGTGGGCCAGAGAGTTCAGGTGCCGGGGGATATCAGCTCGGCAGCCTTTTGGCTGGTGGCCGCCTCCATTGTGCCCGAGAGCGAATTGCTGCTCCGGGATGTGGGCCTCAACCCCACCCGTACCGGTGCACTACGGGTGTTGCAGGAGATGGGGGCCGATATTCAAATTGAAAACTGCCGGGAAATGGCCGGTGAGCCCCTGGGAGATCTGCGGGTGCGTTCGGCCCGCTTGCGCGGCTGCACCATCGCCGGCGATCTCATCCCCACCCTGATCGACGAGATCCCGGTTTTGGCGGTGGCGGCGGCCTTTGCCGAGGGGATCACCGTGATTCGCGATGCCGCAGAGCTGCGGGTCAAAGAAAGCGACCGTCTGGCTGCCATAGCCCAAGAGCTGAGCCGCATGGGAGCCCAGGTCACTGAATATCCTGATGGCCTGGAAATCAAGGGAGGGATCCCTCTTCACGGGGCCGAGGTCGACAGCCACGAGGATCACCGCATCGCCATGAGCCTGATGGTGGCAGCTCTAGGAGCGCAGGGATCCACCCTCCTCAGGGGAGCCGACTGTGCCCGCATCTCCTACCCCGACTTCATTCCCACCCTGCAACGATTGACTGCTTCCCCCCTGGAGTCTTGAGAGGGCCCATCTTTAACTTCGCCGCCTCTGCTCCTATGTCGACCTGCCCCAGCCCGCCCGGCCCTATCGCCATCGAACATCTCTGCTTCCGGGTTCCTCCCGGTGGGCAAGCAGCCTTTCTTGAGCAAGACGAGCGGGTTTGGGGATCCGCCCTGCGCCGGCATCCGGGTTTTCTGGGCAAAGAAGTTTGGCTGGATCAAGAGGATCCCGAACTTGTCCACCTCATCCTCCGCTGGGCCAGCCGTGCTGACTGGAAGGCCTTTCCCTCCGAGCAAGTGGAGGCATTGGATCGGCAAATGCGGCCTTTTTATGTGCGCTTGGAACAGGCCAAAGAATACCAGCTCTGGCAGCCCGGCCCTTCTGCAGGGACAGGAAAGCAGGATTAAGGGATCCCTTCAGTCTCAAAACCTACCTCAGAGCCCACCGAGTCAGCCCTGGGGGATCCTGCCACCCGCTCCTGCTCCACCAGCTCCCGCAAACTGGGCATGGTCACGGCCAAAGCTCCTTCTCGCCGCTGCAGCCCCGCTTCAAAACTCTCAGGGGTGACAATGCCGCCGGAAATGAGCATCTTAAAAGCATCTTCCACCGGCATGAACACTTCCACCACCTGGTCTTCCGGCACAATGGCGTACCAGCCCGTCGTTGGATTGGGGGTGGTGGGCACAAACAGGCCAAGGGAGCGCTGCGGCCCATCGGGCCGAATAGGAGTTTGAATGGTGCCCGTCACAAAGGCCAGCGCCCAAGCTCCTGGTCGGGGATATTCCACCAGCACCACCCGCCGAAAGCGCTGATTGTTGGGGGCAAACAAAACACTGACCAATTGCTTCAAGGTCTTGTACACCAGCCCCGCCACCGGAATCGCATGGAGCAACTGTTCGCTGAGATTGAGCAGCCACTGGCCGACAATGTTGCGGGCCATGAAGCCAATCAACAGGATGAGCACAATCGGCGTCAACAGGCCCACCGCCAGATCGATGAGGTTGATCAAGATCGGGTGCAAACCCTGGATGGGATTGAACTGCTTCGGAATGCTGGTCAGAAAGCCAATGCTCCAGGTGGCCACCTCCACCGTCAGCCAAATGGTAGTTGCCAGAGGGATCACCACCAGCAACCCCGCCACGAAGTAGTTCTTCAGATGCTGTTTCCATTGAGAAACCATGGTGAGGTCGTTCCGTCAAGTCAACCGAGTGGATGCACCGAACCTTTGCAAGTGGAGCTTGCAGATGGCAATCATGATACCTGCCTTCTGCGTTGCCCTCATGGGGGGCAGCCGCAACTTGCCGGCAAAAGAAATCGGGCTGCCAAAAAGCGCAGAGCCCCAAACTTTCATCAGGCCGATAATGCTATCTTAGGTCGATATAAAATTTTGTAAAGGCAGGGATCCCGTCCCGAGGCGTTGTGGCCAAGCCCCTGGATGGTTTGTGTTTCTGCTGGGTGTTGCGTGGGAGGCCCTATGTCAGAGTCGGATTGGCTAGAGCATACCTGTCAGGTGGAGGTGCCTGTTCCCATTGAGCAGGTATGGGATTTGTGGGCCAACCTCACCCTCATGCCCCGTTGGATGAAGTGGATCCGCTCGGTGGAATTGCTGGATCAGGAGCTGTCCCGGTGGACACTGGATACCCGCGGCCTCACCTTCAGTTGGATCTCCCGCACCCACACGGTGGTGAAACACCAACACATCGGCTGGAGTTCGGTGGAGGGGCTGCCCAATCGGGGCGCGCTGCGCTTTTACGACCGCAAAGGCAGTACCATTGTGAAGCTGTCGGTGGCCTACAAGCTCCCGGGGATCCTCGGCAAAATCTTGGATGGCCTGTTTGTGGGCAAAGTGGTGGAGAGCACCATCCAGGCAGATCTGGAGCGCTTCAAGGCCTATGCCCTAGAGCAGGCGGGGCCAGCCGCCGACAATGCCTCGGCCAGCTAGTCTCCGTTCGTCAGGCCCAAGTGTTTCGCCGACCTTCCCCATTGTCAACCCTCGCCACTGCAAAGGCCGCTTCATGCCCGATCCCTCTCCTGAGCCTGTCATTGCCCTCTCTCGTCAGCCGGTGGACAACCGCAACATTCGCTTCTCTCTGGAGCGGGGCGAGCTGGATCTGGATCAACTTCTCCTGCTGTTGAACCGCAATGCCTTTTGGGCGCAGAATCGCCAGCGGCAGGAGATGGAGCGGGCCGTTGCCCACAGCTATCCGGTGGTCAGCGCCTGGGATGGGGAGCGCCTGATTGGCTTTGGCCGCGCCACTTCCGATGGGGTTTACCGGGCCGTCCTCTGGGATATCGTGGTTGATCACGATTACCGACGTCAGGGCATTGGCCGCAAGTTGGTGGAAACCCTGATCAGCCATCCCCACCTGCAGTCGGTGGAGCGCATCTACCTGTTCACAACCCATCAGCGTGGCTTTTACGAGCGAATCGGCTTTGTGGAAAATCCCAGCACCACCTTGGTCTTGCACGGGCGCCCTCTGGAGTTTTTAGTCCCGGCTGCCGAGCAGGAGCAGGCTTGACCGACAGGGATCCTGGGTGAGTGTATCTTGAACAACGGTGGGTTGGCTCTGCCTTGGGAGGAGGACGCGCTAGCCTGAAAAGCAAAAAGGGTGAGAGGGTGTACTCATGGCCAATCGCCTCGCCACAAGTTCCAGCCTTTATTTGCGCAAGCACGCCGAGAACCCGGTGGACTGGTGGCCTTGGATCCCCGAGGCTCTGGAGAAAGCGCGGGCCGAGGATAGGCCGATTTTTCTGTCCATCGGCTATTCCAGTTGCCACTGGTGTACGGTCATGGAGGGCGAGGCTTTTTCCAACCCTGAAATTGCCGCCTTTTTGAATGCCCATTTTTTGCCCATCAAGGTGGATCGCGAGGAGCGGCCCGATCTCGACAGCATCTACATGCAGGCGTTGCAGCTTATGAGCGGGCAGGGGGGGTGGCCCCTCAATGTTTTCCTCACGCCCGATGACCTGGTGCCCTTTTACGCCGGCACCTATTTTCCTGTAGAGCCCCGCTTTGGCCGCCCGGGGTTTCTGGCCTTGCTGCAGCGCATCCTGCAGTTTTACCGGCAGGAAAAGGAAAAAATAGAGGAGATGAAAGGCCAGATTTTGACGGCTCTGACCACCCTCAGCGACTTAGTGCCGGAAGACCACATTCCTGCCGACCTGCTGCGCTCTGGGATCCCTAAGATCCAGCCTTTGCTCTCCAATGCCGGGGCGGTGCAGCAATTTCCCATGATGCCCTACGCCCAGTTGGTGTTGCGTTCGGCCCGCTTCGACCCACCGGAAGGGATCCCCGGCTCGCAGAGCGCTCTGGAACGGGCCAAAGAGCGAGGCATGGCCTTGGTGCTGGGAGGGATCTTCGACCATGTGGCCGGAGGATTTCACCGCTACACCGTGGATCCCACCTGGACGGTGCCCCACTTTGAAAAGATGCTCTACGACAACGGGCAGATCCTAGAGTTTCTCTCCGATCTGTGGGCGCACGGTATCCAAGATCCGGCCATCGAGCGGGCGGTGCGGCTGACGGTGGAGTGGGTGGCGCGAGAGATGACCGCCCCTGCCGGGTATTTCTACGCCGCTCAAGATGCCGACAGCTTTGCCCGGGCAGAAGATCGAGAGCCAGAGGAGGGAGAGTTCTACGTCTGGCGCTGGCAGGAGCTGCAGGAGCTCTTGGAGGAAGAAACCTTCCGCGCCTTGCAGCAGGCGTTTGACCTATCGCCGGGGGGCAACTTCCCCGATCGGCCCGGCTGCATCGTCTTGCAGCGCCAACAGGGAGGAGCGTTGCCGCCAGAAGTTGAAGCCGCCTTGACCACCCATCTGTTTCAGGCACGCTATGGCTCTGCGGATCGACGAGTTCCCTTCCCTCCGGCAGTGGATGCCCAATCGGCCCGTCTGCAATCCTGGCCAGGGCGAATCCCACCTGTCACCGACACCAAGATGATCGTCTCTTGGAACGCCTTGATGATCTCCGGCCTGGCGCGGGCCTATCAAGTGTTCGGCAACGCAGACTATCTGCAATTCGCTCTGCGGGCTGCCCAATTCATCCTCAGCCAGCAGCGCCACCCTGAGACCGGATCCCTGTTGCGCCTGAACTACGATGGCACAGCTCAGGTGCCCGCCAAATCGGAAGATTACGCCCTGCTGATCAAGGCCCTGTTGGACTTGCAGCAAGCCTGCCTGCCCCTGGTGGGGGATCCCACCCCTCAAGACTGGTTGCAGGCTGCCCTCCAGCTCCAGCAGGAGATGGATGCGCAACTGTGGGATCCGGTTAGAGGAGGATACTTTGTCAGCGATGCCCAGAGTGCCCCTGAGCTGTTGGTGCGAGAGAAGGAGTTCCAGGACAACGCTACCCCTGCAGCCAATGGGGTGGCCATTGCCAACCTGGTGCGCCTTGCCGCCCTCACTGGAGATCTGGACTACCTGGAGCGGGCAGAGCAGGCCTTGAAAACCTTTGCCCACATCATGAGCACCCAGCCGCGCACCTGCCCCAGCCTTTTTGCCGGACTGGATTGGTATAGCAATTGGGTGAAAGTCACCCTGGAGGCCGATTCCATTCCCGCCTTTCAGCAACGATCTTGGCCCACCACCGTCTTTGCTCTCCCCACCGAAGCCGAACCTCTGCCGGAAGGAGCTCTAGGGCTGGTGTGCTGGGGCAACAAATGCCTGGCCCCTGCCAGTTCTCTCGAGCAAATCCAGTCGCAAATCGGCAAAGGCCAAAATCGAGCTTACTGACCTTTGCCCAACTTTTGCTCAGGGCAGCAGGGATCCCTTTGCCAAGGTTACGGCTGGGACTGCGCAGGCTTTTCCACCCCGAAAAACTCGATGCGGTAGCTCTGGATGCGGGTGCCCGTTTGTTGCTCCACCTGGGCCAGCAGTTCAGGCGGCAGCTCCACATCCACATCCAAAATGCGGTTGCTATCCAAGCAGTTGACATGGCTGTGGGGATGGGTGCGGTTGCCGTAGCGGCGCCCATCGGCACGATCCAAGCACTCGACAATGTTGTGGCTGGCCAAAGCTTCCAGGTTTTGATAAACGGACGTGTGGCCAATCGGTTTGCCCTGCTGATTTAGGCGATCGTAAATCTCGCGGGCGGAGAGGTGCTCGCCACACTGCCACAGCAGCTCCAGGATATAACGGCGCTGTCGGCTCAAACGCAGATTGCACTCCCGGCACCGTTCCAAAGCAGCTTCCAAAGAATCCAAGGGGCGAGGCATGGAAAACCTCAAGTCATACCGAGTCTGAGATAGGTAGTTGCTCATCTCTACCAAAGTAGCATTTGTGCGTCAACAGTTGTTCAAAAAACACCCCGAACTCTACAAGAGCTGCCGCGCATAGCCATCTTCGAGCCGAGTCCAGGCCGTGCGCAAATGGAAGAGCCCAACATCAGCCTTTTGATTTTCTACAATACCGCTGGAGTGTTGGGGGCAAAGATCATGCAGCGGCGCAAGGTAATTCTGGGTTTGTTGGGGTTGGCCAGCAGCAGTGGATTGGCAGGAGCCTATTGGGCCAGTCGGCAGCAGCCCTCTCATCTAGCCCCAGGGATGGGATCCCCTAGAGCCGCTCTCCCCTCTCCTACCCCCCAGCCCACCCCCACCGTCGTCCCCCATCCAGATGCCCCCCATGGCCTCTACATCCCCCCCCGCCGAGATCTGCGCCTCTTGGTCATCAGTGACATGAACGGCATCTACGGCTCGGTGGAATACGACCCAGAGGTGGATCGGGGCATCGGCCTCATCCCCTATCTTCAGCCGGATATTGTTTTGGGAGGAGGAGATATGGTGGCCGGTCAGGATCCCCGCCTGTCGGAGGAGCGCATTCGCGCCATGTGGGCAGCCTTCGACCGGCATGTGGCTGGCCCAATCCGTGCGGCCAAACTTCCCTACGGCTTTACCTTGGGCAATCACGATGCTTCCTGTGCCCGCACCACGCGGGGCGGCTTTCTCTTTCAAAAAGAACGGGATCTGGCCCGCGAGTTTTGGAACGATCCGGCCCACGACCCAGGTTTGAACTTTGTGGATCGGGGGGACTTTCCCTTCTACTACACCTTTGAAAAAGACGATGTGTTTTACCTAGTCTGGGATGCCACCTGCAATTACATCCCGCCCGAACAAATGGCCTGGGCGGAAGCGGCTCTGGCCAGCGAACGGGCTCAGAAGGCCAAGTTGCGCATTGTCATCGGCCATCTGCCCCTCTACGCCATCACTGTCGGGCGCGACGATCCGGGAGAAGTGCTGCTGGAGGCGGATGCCAAACGGGCTCTGCTGGAGAAGTACCGCGTCCACACCTACATCAGCGGCCACGACCACGGCTACTACCCTGGCCACAAAGGGCAACTGCAACTGCTTCACTGCGGCATTCTCGGCTCTGGCCCTCGTCCCCTCTTGGGCAGCCCTCTGCCCCCCCGCAAGACCCTCACCCTTATCGACGTGGATTTCGAGAGCCCAGATGTTACCTATTACACTACCTATCACATGCGGGATCTGAGCGTGATCGACCAAGCAGAGCTGCCCCGTTTCATCACTGGGCACAATGGCTTGGTGCTGCGCCGCGACGTCAATTGGGACAACCTCACCCCCCAAGAAATCGCCACCTGCCAAGCTCGTATTGGATCCCTGTGTCGGGATTAACGTCTCCGTCTTGGCAAAAGATTGATGAGCCGTTTGTAGATGCTCTCGCGAGGGTTCTGCACACTTCGCGAGCAGCCCAGGCTTTTCAACAGATGATTCAAAGCAGCTTTTTCCAGCAACACCAGCCATAGCCGGTGCAACTGTGTCTCTCGCATAACGGATGCCGGTGATTGATTCCAGCGAAACTGTAGAGAGCTTGTGAAGGCAGCAACAAGAAACGTTAAAGAGAACACAAAGTTGGCAACGGAATGTTGGCAGTGTTATCTTCAAGCGCGGTTGACCTACCGTCGCTGAGCCGGTTGACTGTTGCGCCTTTTCCCTGCCGTCCAACTGATCGACAACTGGAGCGCAAAACTCCTGCTACCCTGGTTGAATGATGGTTTCGTTGCTGGTCGAGGTAGAAGGGGATTGGATGGATGAGCAGGTGCGGGCGGGGTTCCACGCTCTCTCCGACCCGATTCGCCTGCGTGTGCTGCAACTGCTGCAGGGGCGTGAGTTGTGTGTTTGTGATCTCTGCGAGGAGCTGAAGGTGAGCCAATCCAAGCTCTCGTTTCACCTAAAAACCCTGCGGGATGCGAAATTGGTCAATGCTCGCCAGCAGGGGCGCTGGATTTACTACAGCCTCAACCCACCCGGTTTTCAGCTCCTGCAGCATTTTTTGGATAGATTGGGGCAAGCTGGCCCTGTCAAGGCCGCAGTTCCCTGTGTGGAAGACCTCTAAGGCGAGCAGGGATCCCAAAATGTCCCTAGAAAAACTGTCGGATCCCGCCCTTGTACATTCCGAAGACGGGCTTGCTGCAACACAAGAAATTACAGATGTGAATGGTGTTCCCTGCTGGCAACCCCAGGGATCCCGGCGGGTCAACTCGGAGAAAATGAGGATCCCATCTCCTAAAATCCATCAAAGTTCCCTGACACCAGCTCCCCTGTTGCTTAGTTAGGATTGATACAAGAGAGGTGGGAACAACATGATACGTGAACAGCGAGAAGAGTTGGAACGCATCCACCGAGCACACCTGTGGAATCGCCTCAAGGAGCGGGTGAAACGCGCCCAGTCGAATCCATCTCTGCTGGCTTTGCTGGCACGAGAGGCTTTTGAGTTGGGCTTCCCCCTTCCCTCTTTATCTGACCAACCCCAGGTCAATTCCCCTGCTGAGCAGCCCCAAGATGGAAGTCATCATCGCCGCACAAGGCCTCCGGCCCGCTGGCGCGAACGGTGAGTCCACCCTCTCTTCTGGCCGAGAAAGCGGGCAGCCACGATCATAGGAGAATTTCTCTCCAGAGACTCTCAAAGCAGCTAGTCTAGGCAATGATTTTGAATAAATCAGAGCCCATGATGAACACCGCCGAAGCCCTTCAGATTCTCAACCTTCCGCCGGACGCAACCGAGCGGCAGATCCGGGGGCGACTGTTTCAGGAATACCAAACCCTCAGTACTGCCCTCGCAGAACTGGAGGACGAGCGACAAAGACCCTTGCTAGAGGCGCAACTGGCGCGGCTGAATGAGGCGCGGGATGTATTGCTTAGCGGGGGATCCCAGGCTGAGAAGGGTTTGTCTTGGGTCAGCCCAGGAGACTTGCCCCCCCAGGTGATCGTGCTGCTCTACCAAGCCAATGGGCAGGAGGGAATCTGCACGCGCCAGGTTGGGGGTCAAGATATCGTCATTGCTTTCGAGAGCTCGTTTGCGGCAAGAAAATATGCGCAGCGGTTGGCTCAACAGGGACTGCCCAAGCCCGTGGCAGAACGCTTTGACACGCAGGAGATCGTCGATTTTTGCCGCAGCGGAGGGTATGGGTTGATGGTGGTTCCGGCCAGCGAAACGCTGGAGCCCCTACAAGAAAGCACGGAAGCTGCCCGTGATTGGCAGGGCAGGTCTTGATGCCGTTTGGCCTCGATCCACTTGCGTTAAGGGTGCCCTCGATGATTAGTGTGGAACCGATCTCTGTGGACGAGTTTCGCCAGCTCATGGCCGCCGATCTGGACGCTTGCTGCGAGGCCTTTGATTTGCGGGCGGAGTACCTGCGTCTGCAGCAACAGCGGCTACGCTTCTGGGGCATGCTGGCCTTTGGTTGGGTGGCAATAGCCTTGGTCATCTTCTTGGGGATGCGGGATCCCGGCTCTTGGGTGCCCTATGCCGCAGCTGCCGGGATCCTACTGCTGCTCCTGTTGGGGATCCTGAGAGTCAGCCTGCGCTTGGGAAAAAGCCTGCATCGCATCCGGCAGCGTTGGCAGGAAGCCCATCTGCTCAACAGCACCCCCGAGGTGATGAAGTTTGCCACCGATCTGGCCCGCAAGGTAAAAGACTACAACCACTGGGTCAACGAGCTCCAACAATCCCTGCAGGGGGGGCAGCATTGGCGGGATTTTCGGCAACTCAGTGAGGCTGAGCAAAAGTACATCCAGTCGCTGTTTTTGCAGGTGCGGGCCCAACTGGTGATGGCCCTACAGGTGTGCCGAGCTTTGATCGAGGATCCACAAGCCTCTGTGGCTCAGTATCTCAACCAAATGGTTGCCCGGGATCAGCAACTGCTGGAGCAGTTTACCGCCAAAAACCTGACCGCCAACCGCTACGTGACCTTGGCTCGCCAGCTATCTGTGCTGGAGGAAGATTTGCAAGCCCAGCTCAGAGCCTTGGGATCCCGATGATACCCTGTTGGAGGTGTCCAGCAGCGTACTCATGGGCAGTAGAGGCACTCGAAAATTGTACGGCCTGTTGCTTGCCGGCGGACTGGGCTTGCTGGGATGCGGGGATCCGAATGTACCTCTGACCCAACCGCCCCCCGATGCTTTTCGGGTTAGCACCCCACGGCCACCGCGCCTGGATCTCTATCCCACCCCACCACCCACGCCAACTCCTACGCCGACACCACCCCCCAGCTTGCTGGAGCTCACAGCCCGTTGGTTGGGGATCCCTTGGCCTCCCCAGCGGCAAGAAACCAGCCCAGTGAGGTTGAGCGCCCGCTTCCTGGATATCCCACTACCCCCGAAGCCGCGCCGCTCCGCCAGCCCCTCGCCTCAGCCTTCCCCCAGCCCAGAGAGTGAGGAGAGAAGGCAACAAGGCCGGGAAACCTAGTCCGCACCGCTGGCCTCTGGGGATTTAGGCGCCTACGGTCGCCGGCTCCGTTTCTCGAACGCGCAGCTTTTCACAGGGGATGGTGTCTGCCAGAATGGAGCTGGCCATCATGCCCGTGTGAATCTCTAGCTTGGCTCCAGGCACCGCTTCAAAGAGCAGCCGCTGGCCTGGAAAGACCACCCGCTCAAAGTACCAGTTTTCGATATTCGTGATGCGAACCACCTGAATGGAGCTGGTCGCATTGATGTAGCTACAGGTTATTCGCTCTGCTCGTTTTTTATCGGGGATTGCATCGAGTGTTTGCATAATTCAGATTACCAGCCCACGTTGCTCAGCCTACCATCTACCCTAACACCGTCTGGGGATCACTGCGGTAGTCTGCGATACGGCGATCCCAACTGGCAGAAATCAATCCTGGAAAAAATAACTTCTGTATTTTACCTTACTGTTTCGATTTCCAAGAGGGTTCTGCAATTCGAGGAAGATTTGAATTAGGATTTTTCCCCAATATGGGACAATTTCTCATAGAAAATCTCCGCAGAGTAGTAGTCAAGACTACACTTTTAAGCTGCCTTGGAGTTTGGGGATCAGGGCTCTTGGATCCTCGATCCCGTCGTCGGCTGCGGCGAGGATTGGCCGGGATCCCAGTTCAGGCCCTCCACCCGCAGCTCCAGAGCCCCCGACTGGCGCACCGGATTGTACTGCAGGCTGAAGCCATAGGTGCGGCGGTCGTAGCCCAGGCGATAGACGACATCCACCTGCTGGCCCGACTGCAAATCTACCGTTGTCTCTGCCCCTACCCGCAGCGGGCCGTACAGTTGTTGCAAAAAGCCCAGGACGAGCTGTTCCCGCGTGGTGATGCGGTCAAACAAAAATGGCGAGGCTCCGGCCAAAAAACCGTTGGAGTAGGTCACCCTCAGGTTGGTGTAGTCGAAGGTATCGGCCACAAAAGCCCCAATCACCGCATCAATGCCAATACTGCCGGCAGTATAGCTCTGGGCTCGGCCATTGGAGTAAAAAGACTGGCTGCTGCTCACACCAGTGCTGAGCCAGATCCCTTGCTCGATGGGCAGAGCGGAAAAGCGGGGTGGGGGATCCGCCGCCGTCTTGGGAGGGCTCCAGAGGGGAAAGGAGCGATTCAAGGTTGCCCCCAGTTGCAGGCGGGAGAGCTGAATGCGGTCGGTGGTGTTGGCTAAGGCCAACTCCGGATCCGTGTCGATTTCATCCGGCTGCCCCAAGGCATCAATGTAGTCGACGGCTATGCGGTAGCTGAGATCCAAGCCGGTATTGCCCAGGCGCAGGGTGGGTGAGCGGTAGCTGGCACCGAGGCGGTTTTCCACAATTTGAAACCCCAGGCGACCGCTGAAGAAGCGTTCCCGATAGGCGTAGGTGTAGGCGACTTCTCCGCCATCGCCGGTGGTGATGCGGTGTTCGACCTGGGCTCGCAAGCGCTGAGCAAACTCCTGGAAGACGATCCCCCGCAGCTCGGCAAACAGCGAGGTTTGAGCGTTGGCTTCCGGTTGCCGCCAACGAAAATCGGCCCGCAGCCCGATCCCATCCAAAAGGCCCTGCTCACTGCCCCAAAGACGTTGTGGATACAGTTGCGGGGAGAGCACCAAGCTCACGTTGGGATCCCGCAGCAGCTCAATGTTGGACTGGAGGATCAAGCCGCGCCGCAATTCTTCCCTGTCGAAATCATCGTAGAAGATGCTGACCGGAGGCTGACGGTTTAATGAGTCGAAGCGCAACCGAATGGGCAGAGGCAGAAACAAGACCTGGTCGAAGGCCAGTTGGCCGGCCTCGGCAATCAAAAGGCTGGAGCCATCGGCTTGCAGGGTGGAGGTCACCCGTGGGCTACGAATCTCCAACTCCGGCGGATCCAGCGGGTCGTTGGTCAGCCGCACCTGTTCTCCTTCCCAGGTGTTGGCATCGAAGCGGATGCGAACGGCACGAAAGCGCACCAACCGCTCTGGCGCCAAAGCGGCTGCCGGGGATCCACTGGCCTGCAACTGGCCAATATCCACCTGCCCGAAGGCCTCTTCCAAAAACCCCCGCTCTTGCTCAAAGTCGTACTCCAGCCGGGATCCCTGAATGCGCTGCCGATCCAGTTGAATAGAAACATTGCCCTCGGCCACAGCCCGCCGCTGTCGCAGTTCAATGCGCAGGCGATCCGCCCGCAACACAGAGCGGCCCAGCCGCATCTCCACATTGCCTTCCGCTTGGAAGACTTCCGCCCGTTGATCGAAGGTTTGCCGGTCAGAACGCAGCCGTAACGTTCGGTCGGCAAGGGCGCTGAGGTCGGTCGTACTTATGGGCTGGGCGCCCCCCTTCTTCTGGGACTCCACCTGAGCCGCAGCAGGGCCGGCAACTGCCAACCCCAGCACCCCCAAGCAGAGCCAGAGCAACCGCAACCCTCTCATAATCACCCGGCGCAAAACTTCAACACAGATCCCCTACGGCTTCCCCAGCCCGCTAGCTTGTGGCCAACTGGGAAAGGTTGAGGACTCGGTTGAGCTTGCCGCTGCGGTAGCCCTCCAAATCGAGACTGACATAGAGATAGCCGAAGGATTGCAGGGCCTTGACCAGCGCTTCCAGATTGGTTTTCTGCACAAACTCCACGATCTGATCCGGAGGAAGTTCGATGCGGGCGGTGTCCTTCTCCGAGCGCACCCTGACCTGCCGCCAACCCAAGCTGCGCAAGTAGCGCTCCGCCGCTCCCACCCGACGCAGCTTCTCAGGGGTGATTGCCTCCCCGTAGGGAAAGCGAGAGCTGAGGCAGGGTTGGGCCGGTTTATCCCACCAAGACAGCCCCAGGTGGCGAGACAATTGCCGCACCTCCAGCTTGCTCATCCCCACCTCCGCCAAAGGGGAACGCACGCCGCGCTCCCGAGCTGCCTGTGTCCCCGGTCGGTAATCGGCCAGATCGTCGGCATTGAGACCATCCACCACATGGTCATATCCCTGGGCTTGGGCCAACAGGCGCAAGGTATCGTGCAAGTGGCTTTTGCAGAAGTAACACCGGTTAACGGGGTTGGCGGCGTAGCTCGGATCCTCCAGCTCGTGGGTTTCGACGATCTGATGGCGGATCCCGATTTGCCGAGCCTGCTGAATTGCCTCCTCCAAATCTTCCGGCAGCAGCGAAGGAGAAGCAGCGGTGACGGCCAGGGCCCGCTCCCCCAACTGATCCCAGGCCAACTTGGCCACCAGGCTGCTATCAACCCCCCCAGAGTAGGCCACCAAGACCTGCTCCATCTCGGCGAAGATCTGGACAAGCTGCTGGAACTTGCGCTGCAGGACGGGATCCCACTCCAGCAGGGGGTTGGTCGCTATTCCTCCCTCTCTGGGGGGGAGAAGGTCGAGACGAGAGGCGGTTGGGTCTTGGGTTGTGTTCATGAAGCCAGGAGATGCCAAACGTTTGGAGAACCAAGCAAGGGCACCGTCTCGCCACCGCCGGCAGGAGAAAAGCCGGTTGCTATCAGGGGCAGGGATCCCCCCTCTTTCTATTCTTTCCCAGAGATCCCCGACTTTCCAACGCTTCTCCCCAGCATGGGATGCGGGATCCCTCAAGGAAAAGTAGACAATTGGGCAATCTATCCGTAGTCCGCTGACCTGCTGTCGCGATTGTGCTATGCCTCCGGCACCCTACCGGGAACCGCACCGCTTCGCGATACGCTGAATGAAATGGGTTGCAGTGGCCCCTTATAATTTTTTCTGGGTTCTCTGCCACAATTGACCTCACAGCTTTTTCCGGCGACACTTGCTACAGCCAATGCAGAGATCTCTCTTGGCTATGGGGATCCCACCTATTTTGTAGAACTTCATGAAATCAGAAAAAGCTGTACCCCTCTCCTAGCGCACTATGGCTTTGCAACTTGAACCCGCTAGCCCGCCAGAAGTGGCCGTCTATCAGCCCTATTACGCTGTTGCCCGCCGACAGTACCTAGCCCTCGCGGTGGGCCTCTACAAAAAAGCCAGCCTGGAAGGGCAGAGGGCCATCGAGGGGGAAGAGCCTGTCCGCTTCTTGGCCAGTTGGCATACGTCCCCGTTGCCTTCGGATCTGACGGTGGTTCAGGTCATCTTTGCTCAGGATGCAGATCTCACCTATCAGCTCTCCATCGCCAACTACGAGTTTGTGGATTATCTGATTGATGTCGTCTCTTTGGTGCAGCGCGGACAACAGCCGGATTTCTCCACCGCCTTTTACAAGAAACTGATGCGATATGAAGATTGATCTGGGTTGCTCAGCCACCATCACTCTCTACGACACCACACTGCGGGATGGGGCCCAGCGAGAGGGGCTATCGCTGTCGGTGCAAGACAAGTTACAGATTGCCAAGCTGCTGGATCGTCTGGGGATCCCGTTTATTGAAGGGGGCTGGCCAGGAGCCAATCCCAAGGATGTGCAGTTTTTCTGGCAGATGCGGGAAGAGCCCCTAGAGCAAGCCGAGCTGGTGGCTTTTTGTTCTACCCGCAAGCCGGGGCGGCGGGCGGCAGACGATCCCATGCTGCAGGCCATTTTGGCGGCGGGCACCCGCTATATAACCGTCTTCGGCAAGTCTTGGGATCTCCACGTCACCGAGGGCCTGGGCACCACGCTGCAGGAAAACCTGGCCATGATCCGCGACACCATTGCCTATCTGCGATCCCAGGGGCGGCGGGTCATCTACGATGCCGAGCACTGGTTCGACGCCTACCGCCACAACCCCGACTATGCCCTGCAAACCCTAGCGGCAGCGGCGGCGGCGGGGGCGGAGTGGCTGGTTCTCTGCGATACCAACGGCGGATCCCTGCCCCACGAGATTGCGGCGATCACGGCAGCTGTCTTGGCAGAATCCCATCACCTGCAGCACTTGCCCCTAGGGATCCACACCCACAACGACTCCGGCACTGCTGTGGCCAATGCCCTGGCGGCGGTGCAGGCGGGGGCGGGCATGGTGCAGGGCACCATCAACGGCTATGGGGAACGCTGCGGCAATGCCGACCTGTGCAGCGTCATTCCCAACTTGCAACTGAAGCTGGGCTATCGCTGTCTGCCGCAAGAGAAGCTGAAGCACCTGACGGAGATCTCCCGCTCCATCAGCGAGGTGGTCAATTTGGCCCCGGATGACCATGCGCCGTTTGTGGGCCTATCGGCCTTTGCCCACAAGGGCGGGATCCACGTCAGCGCCGTTCAGAAAAACCCCCTCACCTACGAGCACATCGCCCCGGAGCAAGTGGGCAACTGTCGCCGCATTGTGGTCTCGGAACAGGCGGGGCTGAGCAACATCCTCCACAAAATGGCCGGATTCGGGATCCGGCTGGAGAAGTCGGATCCGCAGGTGCGCTTGATTTTGGAGCGGCTGAAAACTTTGGAGCTGCAGGGCTATCAGTTTGAGGCGGCTGAGGCCAGCTTTGAGCTGTTGGTGCGGGGCTTGCTGGGACAACGCTCCCATCCTTTTGAGGTGCTCAGCTTCAACGTGACGACCACCACACGCTCCGATTGGAACAGCAAAGACTGGGATCCCAGTGGCGAGGCAACGGATGTGCAATCGTTGGCAGCGGTGAAAATCGCGGTGCAGGGGCAGACTCGGGTGACGGCGGCGGAAGGCAATGGGCCGGTGGCCGCTCTGGATGGGGCGTTGCGCAAGGCGCTGCTGGAGTTCTATCCCCAACTGGAGGCGATTCACCTGTCTGATTACAAGGTGCGCATTTTGGATGGGCGAGCCGGCACCTCGGCCAAAACGCGCGTGCTGGTGGAGTTTAGCGACGGTCACCGCCGTTGGACAACGGTGGGGGTTTCCACCAACATCATCGAGGCCTCCTGTCGGGCTTTGGTGGAGGGCTTTGAGTATAGCCTGCTGCCGCCCAGCTCTCCTTTGCCGGCTGCGGCAGAGCACCGTTCTAACGACTCCGTCCGAGTAGCGCAAACGGCAATGGCCGCACCAGCGGCCTCTTCTTGACTATGGCCTACAGCTCGATGAGGATCATCGGCCTGACGGGCGGAGTGGGCACGGGCAAATCCACGGTGGCCCGCATCCTGGAGCAGCACGGGATCCCGGTGGCCGATGCAGATCAAATGGCCCGCCAGGCCTTGGCGGTGGGATCCCCCATTCGCGAGCGGGTACTGGAACGCTATGGGAAGGCCATCCAAACACCCTCCGGGGATCTGGATCGCCGGCGGTTGGGCCAGATCGTGTTTGCAGATGCCGCTGAGCGGGCTTGGCTAGAGGCCCAAATCCACCCTTTTGTTAAAGCTCAACTGCAAGATTTTCTGTCCGCGTTGGCGGAGCAGAGCTCTAAAGTCCATGGGGTGCCGCTTGAGGAAGGGCCTGGTTCCCAAAAGAACAGCGGGCCAGGGTTTTCCTCTGCCCAGGGATCTCAAACCGTTTGTCTGATGATCCCGTTGCTGTTTGAAGCCCACATGGAAAATTGGGCCAGCGAGATTTGGGTGGTGACTTGCACTCCAGAGCAGCAGCGGCAACGCCTTGCCCGCCGGGATCCCCTGACGCCGGAAGAAATCGAAGCTCGCATTGCCAGCCAGTGGCCTTTGGCGGAAAAAGTGCGCCGTGCAGACGTGGTGCTGGACAACTCCGGATCCCTGGCTGAGCTGGAAGCCCAGGTGAAGCAAGCTTTGGCGTCGGCGGGCCAGAGGCCATTTGCCTCACCCCCGCGGGCCGGATACAGTGACGGATAGGGGATCCCCTACGCCCCGGTGGGACGGAGGGTAGCCATGTACGGGTGGGTTGAGGGAGAAACGATGCAGGAAGCAGGCTGCGTTGGCGAGACGGAGTTTGCTCAAGCTCTGGCCGCGCGGGAGCGGGAAATCCAGCTTTTGCGAGAGCGCAATCGCATCTTGCAGGGCCAGATAGACCTTCTGGAGCTGCGCCAAGAAAAGCAACACCGGCAAATTCGCAGCTATGAGGCGGAGATCGAGCAGCTTTACCAAGAGAAACAGTTGCTGGAGCAGATGATTCAAGAGTTGCCGGAGCTCTACCGGCGCAAGCTGCAGGCCCGCCTTCAGCCCATTCGCGAGCGCATCGCCGCCATCCAGGCCGAGAATCGCCAGCTTAGGAAGGAGTTGTACCAGCTCAGCTACCGCGTGCAGCACATGGATCAGCTTGACTCGCCCGGCTGGAGAGTGCAACTGCCCCAGCTTCCCTCTCTGCGTCGCCGGGATCCCAAGTCCTCAGCGGAGCGGAGCACAAAAGCTCTGCCGGTCTCCCCCCCTGGTGTCCAGCCCTGCTCTTGATGGGCAGGGAGGGATCCCGCCATCGAGAAGCCAGAATAGGGGAGCCCCGGTGGGATCGCGTCAGCAGAGCAGAGCTCTTGCGCGGTTCCGGTTGGGGCGCTGCTTGCTTGGAGATCCCGGAAATGGCCACCGCTGGCAACTATGAACCCCTGCATTTAAAATACCGCCCGCAGCGCTTTGCCGATGTGGTCGGCCAAGGAGCGGTGGTGCAAACGCTGGCCAATGCCATCCGGCTGGGGCGGGTGGCGCCTGCCTATTTGTTCTGCGGGCCGCGGGGCACGGGAAAAACCTCCAGCGCCCGCATCTTGGCCAAGTCTTTGAATTGTGAACAGGGGCCGACGCCGGATCCCTGCCAGGCGTGCAGCCAATGCCGCGCCATCACTGCGGGAGCCTCCCTGGATGTTCTCGAGATTGACGCGGCCAGCAACACCGGCGTAGACAACATCCGCGAGCTGATCGAGCGGGCCCAGTTTGCCCCGGTGAACAGCCGCTACAAAGTCTATGTCATCGACGAGTGCCACATGCTCAGCAATGCGGCCTTCAACGCCTTGCTGAAAACTCTTGAAGAGCCGCCCCCCCGCGTGGTATTTGTCCTGGCCACCACTGACCCGCAGCGGGTTTTGCCCACCATTGTTTCCCGCTGTCAGCGGTTTGACTTCCGCCGCATCCCCCTCGACGACATGGTGGCCCACCTGGGCAAGATCGCCGCCCAAGAAGGGATCCCTATCACGCCGGAGGCGCTGCAACTGGTGGCCCAACTTTCCCAAGGGGGCCTGAGGGACGCCGAACGCCTGCTGGACCAGCTCAGCCTCTTGGAAGGATCCATCACCCCGGAGGCGGTTTGGGACTTGGTGGGCGGGATCCCGGAACAGCAGCTTTTGGCTCTGATGGATGCGCTGCTGGCTCAGGATGTGCAGGCGGTGCTCAGCCAAACTCGGCAATTGTTGGAGCGGGGCAAAGAGCCCTTAGCCCTGTTGCAGAACTTGGTGGCCCTTTACCGGGATCTGCTGCTGGTCAAGACAGCCCCCCGGCAACGGGAGTTGGTGGCTGTAACGGACTCCACCTGGGCAGCCCTGCAGCAACGGGCCCCTCGCTACTCGGTGGAGATACTGCTGGCAGCCCAGAGCCATCTGCGCCAGTGTGAGCCGCAAATTCGTCAAAGCGGACAGCCCCAACTGTGGTTGGAAATTGCCCTAGTGGATCTGCTGGGCCAGCTGCGCCCAAGCATGGTGGCCGAGGATAAAGAACCGTTCGCGTCAGCAGGACAGAGTCCTTCCCCAGCCCTTGACCTATCTCCTGCACCCCAGATGACTCCCCCGGACGGGACAGCCCCTCCGGCCCCTGCTGCGACCATCAGCCCATCAAGCCCATCAACTGTTGGTGAGATAGATGAATTAACTGTTGGGCCTTCAGCCTCCCCTGCTGTTGCGTCGAGCCAGAAGGCAGATCGCGCTACTCGGACGGAGTCCTCGGAGCAGCCCAGAGAACCGGCAAGGGACGCCGCCACAGTCAAGCTGCTGCGCCCCCACTGGGACGAGTTCCTCAAGCGCCTCTCTCCCCTCACCAAGGCTCTGATGGGATCCGGCCACCTGCACCAAGAGACTCCTGAAGCAATTACCCTCGCCTTTCCCAGCAAGGGTCTGGTGGAAAAAGTGCGCAGCAAAGAAGCCGAACTGCGGTCGGTGCTCCACAACCTGCTGCAGCGCCCTGTGCAGCTCAACTTGATTGTGCAGCGGGGGCCGGATGTTTCCATTCGCGTCAGTGGGACGGAGTCCTCGGCATTGCCCAGCCGAGAAAAAGACCTGCCCCCCGCCCCCGTGGCCCCGGATCCTGTCACCACGCCGGGGTTGCAGAGCGATAGCACCAACAGTCGTGCTTCCTCAAGGGAGCCCAGAGCAGAACCGCAGAGCCACGGCCTTGCCCGGCGACAGCAACATTCCCCTTCTGACTCCAGCCCACCTTCGCCAGAGCCTGAGCGGGACAATCCTATGGGTGGCCCCAAGGTGGCCGGCTTGGCAACCCAAGGACTTTTTCCTGCCGGTGCGAACAAAGTGCTCCGCACCGCTGTCGCGACCGATTCTCCAAGTCGTGCAGAGCGCCGCGACACCCTGCACGGTGGGCAGTCCTTCGAGCTAACCCAGGAGCTGGCGGAGATTGCCCGCCGTTTTGCCGACCACTTCAACGGCAGCTTGGTGGATTTGGAAGGGGTGTTGGAGTCTGACGTGACGGGATCCACGGAAGAGCTCTCCTCAATAGAGGCTATAGAAGCCGAGGGATCCCCTGACCTGCTCTCCGGTGAGACCTACGGCTCGCCAACAGGAGCAGAGCCGTCCGCGTCAGCGGGGCGGAGTCCTCATCCCCTAGACTTTCCCAATCCAGTAAGGAATCCGTCCTACCGGCGTGAGCAGTCTTCTCAGCTTGCCGTTCGCCTCAGCGGGACGGAGTCCTTGGAGGAGGAGGTGCCTTTTTAAGCGCTATCTAGCGCTATCTTAAGTTTGATAAAGCCAGCCTCATCTTGCCGACGATGACCTTCCCCATCTCCCCCTTAATTCGCTGCGCTGTGCAGGCTCTGTACTGGGGACTGGTTCTGCCCCTACCCATCCTGCTGGCTCGGCAACAGGCAACACCTCTTGAGCTGGGATCCCTTTGGATTGCTCTGCTGCTGGGATGGGGGGTAGTCCTGGGATCCCTGAGCCAGCAGATTCAGTTGGACGAAGAGGGCATGCAGGCCACCTACCCCAGTTGGGTGCCGCCTTTTGTGCGGCAGGAGTGGCAGATCCGGTGGGCCGATATCGAGCGCATTGAGCCCCGCTCCACCAGCCAGGGTGGTATGGTGTATTACTTGGTCAGCCGAGGGGGGGATCGCGTACTTTTGCCGATGCGGGTGACCAGGTTCAAGCAGCTGTTGGCTGAGATTCGACGGCACGCTCAACTGGAGATTGGCGGGCTGCGCCCCTACGTTCAGCCTTGGATGTACGGGCTCCTAGGATGTTTTGCTCTGCTTCTGTTGCTCTGGGATGGGATGGTCGCCATCTGGGTCTGGGCAAGTCCGGTGGGAACCTAGCGCAACCACAGACGGTTCCGGGTCTAGCCATCCCGACAGGGATCCCAGCTCCAGCGGGCGGTTGCAGTCCAGATCCCGTCCACGCCCTTCTGCGCAAGCGTTGCGGAGCAGCAGGATGGAAATTTGGAGCAGGTTGGAAATGAGCTGATACATTTACGCTGAACACTGCTGAACATCACTGTTCAACTATGCAGCGATAGCATTCTGTTTGTTTCCAAACAGAATGGCGGTATCCCGCAAAGCTTTGAGTAGAATACCCAAAGCGCAGTTTCCGTGTCGTCTTACTACCAATTTTCTGCTTTGCTTTGGCTACCATGTTGGCAGACTCGAAAGTAAACAGAAAGATCAACTGGTAGTAATCCGTACTGAACACATTATACATTATTTTCAGTATAGTTGAGCTTATTATTGACTAGAGTCATGCTCCTCCGCTGGGCGACCCCTGGTGGCGGTGGGGGTATCCTGAGAGCAGTGGAACTTAGCCCCCTCTTGCCAGCTCTTCCCCTTCGCGACAGCGGTGCGGAGCACTTTGTCTGGGATCCCTGCTGCCCCTTCTCTGGAGAGGTTGAGTCTTGAGCAGGTCAACCTCTCCGCCTCTTCGCTGGCCCTGCTGGACCATTGCCCCCGCCTGTTTCGCTATGTGTACCTGGAGCGGTTGATCTGGCCCGCTGCCAGTGTTTTTGAGCACGAACTGGAGCAGAGGCGCGGACGGCAGTTTCACCGTTTGGTGGAGTGGCACAGCCGCGGGCGGCAGGTGGAGCCGCGTTTGTCTGCCCTGGATGAAGGGGTGCAGCAGTGGTGGCAGGTGTTCTTGGCCAGCTCCCATGCCCATCCCCAGGGACGGGTGTTGGCGGAGTTGCCCCTGTGGCAACGGATTGAGGGCTTTAAGCTGATAGCCCGTTTGGATCGGCTGGTGATTATCCCCGGATCCCTGCACATCCTGGACTGGAAAACTGAGCGTCAACGTCCTCGCGATGAACAGTTGGCCCAAGACTGGCAGGTGCGCCTTTACCCTCTGCTGCTCTGCGAGGTGGCCCAGCAGCTGCCCCTGGAAGGCCCTTTTGAGCCGGAGCAGGTGCAACTGACCTTTTGGTATGTGCAACATCCGCAGCAGCCCTTCCACCGGTATTACAGCGCCGCCGCCTATGAGCAAGACCTGGCCCACCTAAGAGCCACTCTGAACCACCTGCGGCAACTGGAGGCGCAAGACTTTCCCATGACCCCCCACACTGAGCGCTGCAACAGTTGTCTGTTTCGCTCCCGCTGCCATGGGCTGCTACCGGAAGGGATCCCTTCCCAAGACCTCGCAGATTGGGTTTGGCCCATGCAAGAGCCTGCGCCGCCTGAGGATCCCATCCCTGATACCTATTGAGGGCCGGGGCAGGAGCTGTTTTGGCAGCAACCCATGCATACCCTATTATGGGGCCGTTCGCGATAGCGAGACGGAGTCCTTTGTTCCCAACGTTTCCCATCTGGAAAGGCTACGGCCAGGGATCCCCGGTTGCAGGGCTTGGCCTGGAACTTGTGCCCCTGGTGTGGAGGATAACTGCAATTTTCTCGGAGACTTGCATACTGGGTTAGATGGTTTTATCAGCGCTGTCAACTGTGATCGCGAGTGTCATCTCCAGTACTTCCACCGTCCGGGATCCCGACTGGGATGTAGAAGTGGCGGGCCTCTACAAGCGTTTTGGCGATTTTGTGGCCCTCAATGGCATTGAGCTGAACATCCGGCGGGGGGAGTTTTTCGGCCTGCTGGGCCCTTCCGGCTGCGGCAAGACCACCCTGCTGCGCATCCTGGCCGGCCTGGAGATGGCCGATGCTGGGGAAGTGGTGATTCGAGGTCGCCCGGTGGGCCACTTGCCCGCCCACAAGCGCAATGTCAACACCGTGTTCCAGAGCTATGCCCTTTTCCCTTTTATGACGGTGGAGGACAACATCGCCTTCGGCCTGCGCATGCGGGGTGTGCGGGGAGAAGCTCTGCGCAAGCGGGTAGCGGCTGCTATGGAATTGGTGGAGATTGCAGCTCTGGCCAAGCGGAAGCCCCATGAGCTGTCGGGGGGACAGCAGCAGCGGGTGGCCTTGGCTCGGGCTTTGGTGAACGAGCCGGAAGTGCTCTTGTTGGATGAGCCGCTGTCGGCGTTGGATGCCAAGTTGCGCAAGCAGCTTCAGGTGCAGTTGTGCGAGTTGCAGCGCCGCCTGGGCATGACCTTTATTTTCGTTACCCACGACCAAGAAGAGGCTTTGGTGACCAGCGACCGGGTGGCGGTGATGCGGGCGGGGCGCATTGAGCAAGTGGGCCTTATCGATGAGGTGTACGAGCGCCCGGCGACGGCCTTCGTAGCCGACTTTTTAGGGGCCAGCAACCTGATCGAGGGGATCGCCTGTGGGACGGACTGTGTGGATACGCCCTTGGGAAAGCTGAAGGTCTTGGGGATCCCGGCCAGCTCGGAACCGGTGCAATTGGCTATTCGCCCGGAAAAGATCCAGCTCTCTCGCAGCGGCTGGGATCTGCTGCCCAACCAGGTGCCGGTGCGGGTGGAAAACCTCATCTACACTGGGGCTGAGAACCAATACCTGTTGCGGACAAACCAAGGTCAGCAGCTCAAGGCCACGGCCCTCAACACCGATATTGAGGATGCAGGGTTTGAGATCGGCGCAGCGCTGGTGGCCCACCTACCCCCGAAAAGCCTAATCCGTTTGCGACCGGATCCCCGTCAGGAGGAGACTGGATGTTGAAGCTGCCATCTCCTGTGGGCAAGTGGATCCCTGGCCAAGCCCAGGTGCGATTTGGGGAGCTGCTCACCCCTTGGCAGGAGTTGGGGCGCAGCCTAATTTTTGCCGGGCCAGGGGTGCTGTGGGTGATGTTTTTTCTGGTGCTGCCGGGGCTGTTGCTGTTGGTGTACAGCTTTCTCAGCCGTGGGGAGTTCGGCCAGGTTCAACTGCCCCTGACCCTGGAGAACTATCTGCGCATTCTCGGCTTTGGCCCCTTGGGATGGACGCCCATCTACTGGCAGATCTTGGGCCGCAGCCTGCTGGTGGCGGGGGTGACCACCTTTTTTTGCGTGCTGCTGGCCTACCCATTGGCTTTCTTCATTGCCGCCCACCCACCCCGACAACGGGATCTGTTGCTCACCTTGGTGGTGGTGCCCTTTTGGACGAACCTGGTGATCCGCACCTACGCCTGGATGGTGGTGCTGGCCCCGGAAGGGTGGCCGGCTCGCTTGGCGGCCTGGCTGGGCTGGATCCCACCGAAAACGGCTCTGTATCCCAGTTGGCTGGCGGTTTATCTGGGCATGGTCTACACGTTTTTGCCCTACATGGTCTTGCCCCTGTACACGGCGGTGGAGCGCATCGATTGGCGGCTGGCGGAAGCGGCACGGGATCTCTATGCCAAGGGTTGGCAGGTCTTTTGGTGGGTGCTTCTGCCCCAGACCTTGCCTGGACTGGCGGCGGGCCTCATTCTGGTGGGGATCCCGGCTTTCGGCATGTTCGTAGTGCCGGATCTGTTGGGGGGCAGCAAAACGCTGTTGATCGGGAATGTGATTCAGTTGCAGTTTGGCTCCAGCCTGGACTATCCTTTCGGGGCGGCCCTCAGCTTTTTGGTCACCGGCCTCACCCTGGGGTTGATCTACGCCTACAGCCGCTACGCTGGCACCCGCAGCCTAGAAAATCTGGTTTGAGGAGCTGCTGTGGGCTTTAAGCAGAGCCGCCAGTTGCTTGCGCATCAGGATCCCGGGCTTATCGGTGAGCATGTGCTGCTCGGCGCTGAGGGTGAGGGGCACGTCGGGATCCGTGGTCTCCAAAATGGCTTTGTCTTCCAAAGTTACAGCCCGGTCAAAGCGGATAACCTCGGCGGCTGGGGTATCGGCTTCGGTGTCGTTGCGCAAACAAAACTGCACCACTTGGGAGGCTCGGTCGTTGATGGGGGTGGGGATGTTGACGATGACATGGCTGCGGCCATTGGGGTAGCGGATGTGAAGGTGGTTGGTGAAGGGCAAATGCCAGGTTGAAGTGGTGGTGCGCTCGGTTTTGGCGGCAGCAATGCCCAGGTTTTTTTGTTGTAGCTCTGGGTTGGCTACACCGAGCACTGTGCGGGTGCGGATCCCGTAGTCCAGCTCCTCGACCTCGAAGTGGCTGGGTACCAAGTCTTCCATACTGCCAAAGGTGTTCTGGTGTACAAAGCTGATGTGGGCGGCATCGAACTCGTTCTCGCAGATGCGCAAGCTGGCACATTCCCAGCGTTCGTAGAACTCGTGGATGAGCCGGTAACTGGGATCCTCGGCTTCTGGGATGACCGGGATCCCCCGTAGAGGCTGGGGATGCAAGCACACCCAAGCATAGCCATAGCGGGCCTGGCAGAGATAGGCGGGAATGCGGTAGCTCTCCGGGATGCGGGACTGATCCGGCAGTTGCGGCACCTTGACACAGGCTCCCGTGCCATCAAACTCCCAGCCATGGTAGGGGCAGCGAAGGTGGCCGTTGCTAACGATCCCCTTGGACAATTGAGCCGATCGATGACAGCAGCGGTCTGCGGCTGCCTGGGGCTGTCCGGCCTCGTCCAGCCAAAGGACGATCTTTTCCCCCAGCAGCTCGAAAGGTTGCGGGGATCCCTGCTCCAATAGGCTGAGGGGCATCACCGGATACCAAAAGCGCCGAAAGACAGGATGCTGGGTCACCAACATGGCAAAACCATCTGTGTCGTGTGGCCGGATTCTGTATAGCAAATTCGTGAATTCGGTTCCGTAGCCCGCGCCACAATCTCTATTTGGGGATCTTGCAGATCTGGGCAAACTCATTCCCAGGGGAGCTCAACTCATGGGGAAACCCTAGAACCTCTGGTACGGTAAAGATACTGATCTTGCGTTTGAGTTTCCAGAGGGATCCCTTGACCTCAACTTTGCCTTCTCAGACCCTCTTGCAGGCTCTGTACACCCCTTCCCCTGCTTGGGATGCCATCGTCATCGGTGCGGGGATCGGGGGATTGGTCGCGGCCAGCCAGTTGGCTGCCAAAGGATACCGTGTGCTGGTGCTGGAAAAATACCTCATTCCAGGGGGCAGTGCCGGCTATTTTGAGCGTCCGGATCCCTTAGGCAACGGGATCTACCGCTTTGACGTGGGCGCTTCCATGATCTTTGGATTGGGCACCCAAGGCACCACCAACTTGCTGACCCGCGCCTTGGCAGCCGTGGGCCAATCCCTGGAGTCCATCCCCGATCCGGTGCAGATTGCCTACCACCTGCCCAAGGGGCTGAATCCCCGAGTACACCGGGATTACGAGCAGTTTTTGCAGGAGCTATCCGGCTACTTTCCCCGGGAAGCCGCCGGCATTCGCCGGTTCTACGATAGCCTGTGGCCCATCTTCAACAGCCTCAACGCCATGGAGCTGCTCTCGTTGGAGGAGTGGGGCTATCTATTTCGTTCTTTTGTGAGCAATCCCCTCGGCTGCCTGACCTTGGCGCGCTATTTGCCGGTGAATGTGGGCCAGGTAGCGCGGCGCTGTCTGCGGGATCCGGATTTGCTGCGCTTTGTGGACATGGAGTGCTACTGCTGGTCGGTGGTGCCGGCGGATCGCACGCCCATCATCAATGCCGGGATGGTGTTTTGTGACCGACACTACGGCGGTGTCAACTATCCCAGAGGGGGGGTGGGGCAGATCGCCCAAAAGCTGGCCCAGGGGCTAGAGGCCCATGGCGGGCAGATCCGCTACAAAGCACCCGTGCGGCGGATCCTGGAAGAAAGAGGTCGGGCGGTGGGCGTAGAACTGGCCAGCGGGGAAAAGCTCTTTGCCCGCACAATCATCTCCAATGCCACCCGCTGGGACACCTTTGAGCGCCTATGGCCGGGATCCCTGCCCAGGGCGGAGCGGCAGTGGCAAAAACGCTACCAGCAATCCCCCAGCTTCTTGAGCTTGCACCTGGGGGTGCGGGCCGAGGCCCTGGCCGGCGAATGCCATTGTCACCACATTCTCCTGGAAGACTGGGATCAGATGGAGGCTGAGCAGGGCACCCTTTTCGTCTCCGTCCCCACCCTGTTGGATCCCGACCTGGCTCCCCCAGGCCGCCACATTGTTCATGCCTTTACCCCCAGTTGGATATCCACCTGGCAAGGGTTAAGCCCAAGCCAGTACCAGACCCAGAAACAGCAAGCCGCCGACCGGCTTATCCGCCGCCTGGAGGCCCTTTGGCCCCAACTGGGATCCCACATTGAACTGAAGGAGATAGGCACCCCCCGCACCCACCGCCGCTTTTTGAGCCGCAGCAACGGCACCTATGGGCCTATCCCCAGCCGGGATCCCTGGGGCTTGCTGGGCATGCCTTTCAATCGCACCGCCATCCCCAACTTGTACTGCGTGGGGGATAGCACATTCCCCGGCCAAGGGCTCAATGCCGTTGCCTTCTCCGGCTTTGCCTGCGCCCACCGGGTGGCAGCGGATTTGGTTTAGGTTGCCCTTATCCTTGCTACTCCCTTCTCCCTCTGGGAGAGGGGCAGGGGATGAGGGTTGAGCGGCGCAGAGGGTTTGGGAGGCAGTTGATGGTCAATTCAAACAACAATGAGACGCTAGCCAGTAAGATAGCGTCCGTTCCCGAAAGCAGGCTGTAGGCCTTTGAATCAGGACATTGTCCAGAATCAACACAGATGTCCTCTTCAAACTCGGTATTCAGTATCTGATACATTTACGCTGAACACTGCTGAACATCACTGTTCAACTATGCAGCGATAGCATTCTGTTTGTTTCCAAACAGAATGGCGGTATCCCGCAAAGCTTTGAGTAGAATACCCAAAGCGCAGTTTCCGTGTCGTCTTACTACCAATTTTCTGCTTTGCTTTGGCTACCATGTTGGCAGACTCGAAAGTAAACAGAAAGATCAACTGGTAGTAATCCGTACTGAACATATTATACATTATTTTCAGTATAGTTGAGCTTATTATTGACTAGAGTCATGCTCTCCAGCCACCCCTCAAATCCTTATTGGCTATAGTTGCGGCTGTCCGGAAGTGATAGCAGCAGACTTGCTGGACCTGCCGCGGCTGGAGCTGTACGTGGAAGAGGGGTTTGGGGATCCCTGTGCCCTGCTGCAGCAGAAGGGAGTGCCCGAGCGAACTCACGAGGTGAGAGGGGAGCCAGCCAGTCGGCCTAGTTTTGATGCTGTGGTGTGCACAGCTGAGGACTTGCAGCGGCTGGGGCGGCCTGTGAGGGCTAACTTTGCTTTTGTCTTGGCAGAGGACCACCAACTTCTTTTGGCCAATGCCAGTAAGTTAATGGAAGCAGTGTTGACTGGCTTTGACTTTGGCAAACTCAGGTTTTCGGTAAAGCTCTACCCAGACACCGTTTTTTACGAGAGGACGTATCTTAACTTTCCTGTGTTTCTGTCTAGTCAGGTGCAGACGGTTATCGACATCGGAGCTGGGGTAGGCCTTGGTAGCGTTTGTTTTCGGGGTTTCTGCCCTGAGGCGGCCATTCATTGTTTTGAGGTGGATCCCTTGGCCTTGCACCTGCTGCAGCAGAATGCTCTTGGCCTGGGCAACTGCTTTGTGCATCCGGTGGGGCTAGCGGGGCAGAATAGCTGCAGAACTTGTCGGCTCTGGCCGGAGGATCCTCAGGCCGAGTGGGGAGTGGAGCAGCCGCTCCCTTTCCGAGAAGCCAGGGAAGCTTTGAAGGAGTTGGGTTTGGAGTCCATCGATGTGCTCAGGGTAGCTACGGGTGGGGATGAGGTGGAGGTATTGGCTAACCTGCAGCCGCAGCTTAGGGACATCAAGGTGATTTACGTGGAGTTTACCTCTGAGCAAGACCGCAAGCGGATTGACCAGATGCTGGATCCCTCTCATCTCCTCTGGCAGGGGGAGATCATAGCCGGTCAAAAGGGAGCTCTTTGCTACATAAACAGATTTCATCTTTTCGACAAGAAGTAAGGTCTTAGAGAGGAGAGATAGAAGTCATGAACTCAACTATCATCGTTACAAGTGCCGATAGCAAGTTTTTTGAATTGGTTCAGGGAACTATTCTCTCTATTCGAGAAAAGCCACAGGGCAACTCTGTAGATATTGGATTTTTTGATGTAGGGTGTACGCCAGAGCAGTTGCGATGGATAGGTCAGTACGTTGACTATATCGTAGAGCCAGATTGGAATTACAACGTTCCTGATGTCGATAAACAACCTAGGTACCTCAAAGCGCTGGTCTCTAGACCTTTTTTGCCTGAATATTTCCCAGGTTATGAAGTTTACATTTGGATTGATGCAGATGCTTGGGTGCAAGACTGGTCTGCGATTGATCTTCTTGTCTTAGGAGCAAAAAGAAAGAGCTTCTCAATAGTTCCAGAGTTAGTAGCTAAACATAAGAATAGACCCTGGATGCAAACTTGGATATCTTGGCACTACCACCTTTACTTCTACCACACGGAATTTGATCGTTTAGATATAGAGCCTCTGCTAAATGCTGGTGTGTTTTCTGGTGCCAGACAGTCTATTCATTGGTCAATATGGGGCAAAAGATTAGGTCAAGCTATTTCTAGGTGCCTTGATTTGTGGACAGACCAGTTTGCTCTAAACGTGGCTATTTATAGAGATATAGGTCTGGATAGAGTTGAACTTTTGCCATTAAATTGCAACTGGCTAGCCCATTATGAGATGCCCCAATGGGATTTGCAAAGGAAGATTTGGGTGGATCCTTTTCCACCTCACAATCCAGTAGGAATCATACATCTTACAGCCGACGTTAAGGTGAGACCAACTCATATTGCGCTTACAACTGAAGGTTTTAAGATTGAAGCTAGCTTGCGGTATGCAGGCATCATCTCCACTCCGGTCAAGAGATACGACTACGTATCGCCTAACCAGATTAGAATACATCTTGACCATAGCTTTCCTTCAATGATTGCGGCCGAGCCAAGCTCTCACCCCTGGCCTTATCTACGGAAAGAAGTTCCTCACCTTTGGCATACGGATCTACGTCAACCTACCATCGGCTTTGTTAGTCGGGACGAGGCACACATTCTGTACAATACTGCGCTAAAGTTTCGAGGAAAATCTGCTCTGGAGATCGGCTGTTGGTTGGGCTGGTCAACTGCTCACCTGTCAGCAGGAGGTGTTATTCTCGATGTTGTCGATCCAATTTTGGAAAATCCACTGGCTTATGAGAGCGTGAACCAGTCTCTCTGCTCGGCTGGAGTTCGCTCTAATGTCAATCTCTACCCTGGCTACAGTCCGGAAAAGGTAGAGGAAATTGCCCAGCAAGAGGATCGTCGCTGGTCTTTAATTTACATTGATGGGAATCATGACTCGCCGGCTCCCTTGCAGGATGCTCAAGTGGCAGAGCAATACGCTGCTGAGGATGCCTTGATTCTATTTCACGATCTGGCCTCGCCGGATGTGGCTGAAGGTTTGAATTACTTGAGAGACAGGGGCTGGAACACGATGATTTACCAGACCATGCAAATTATGGGAGTGGCCTGGCGAGGCAATGTCAGGCCCGTTGAGCATATTCCAGACCCTGCTGTGAATTGGACATTGCCAGAGCACCTCAAGGACTATCCGGTCTGTAACCTTGAGTTGTCTAGGGTGCTAGAGAAAGTTAAATCTTTTACCTTGCTGGGCTTTGAGCGTCTTTGGAGCCTTTATTCACTGGCTAAGCAGGTTTGTGAAGAAGACATTCCTGGGAACTTTGTAGAATGTGGTGTTTGCAGGGGTGGAAGCTCAGCTTTGCTGGCCTGGGTGATTAAGAACTATAGCCGTCGACCTCGCAAGCTATATGCTTTCGATACCTTCTCAGGTATGCCTGATCCAACAGAGGTGGATCGAGATTATCGAGGAGTTGGTGCCAACGATACGGGTTTTGGATCCGGTGCCTTAGCAGCACCCATTTCGGAGAACTTAGAGGTGATTGCCAGGGAACTAGGGGTCTGGGATCTAATTGTTCCTGTGCCGGGGCTGTTTGCCGACACCTTGCCTATCTATCGAGATCAAGTGGGCGAGGTTGCTCTGCTGCATGCAGATGCTGACTGGTATCAATCAACGATGGATATTTTTCATCATTTCTATGATCAGGTTCATTCCCAAGGATTCATCCAAATCGATGATTACGGACACTGGCAAGGATGTTGGAAAGCTGTTCATGACTTCGAGCAGGAAATCGGAGCCTTTTTCAGGTTGCATAGCGTCGATTACACAGGGGTTTGGCTGAGTCCTTCAGAAAACCTGGTAGTGATTAGAGTTAGAGATAGCATAACAGAAACCTCCAAACCACAAGGGATCCGCCTGAGCAAGATCAACGTGGGCCTTTTCCCCTACTGGGAAATGGAGACAGAGCAGCTTATCCAAGAACTGGAGGGCTTGCTGGAGCCAATTCTGCGCAGTCCTCAGCCAGAAGACTATGCTCTGATCTTCCTAGGGGATCCGGATCCGCAACTGGCCAATCAAACTCTGGAGATAGCTGCAGGCAACATAGCTCTCAGGCTCATGGAAGAGGGGTTAGAGCTCAGTAGAGAGCCGTTCTGTTCAGTGGTAGCTGGCTTGAACCCCTATCAATGGGAGAGACTTATTCCCCAACTCAACTATCGCTATCTCTTGAAGCGGGAGCGCTTTCCCAAGGGATTACGGCCTGCTATTCAAAAGCTACCTGTGTTGCTGTTGGCCTCCTAGGGATCCATCTGTTGTCTTGAGTTACTTGGCTGTCTACAGGGCGTCTGGATCTACCCCTAGCTCTTGTAGCTTCCGGGCCAGGCGCCCTGCCCGTTGTTCGGCCTGCTCAGCCCTTTGCCGCTCCAGTTCGGCCTCGGTGGGTACCAGTTCCCCAGCAGCAGTGGCCCAGCGAATCCAGGTGGCCTCGATGTCCCGAAACCTGCCCTCCCACTTCACTAGGCACAATCCCAAAACCTCGCTCGGCAAGCAACCCTCTGCATCCTCTTGAATTGGCTCATAGCGGCCGCCCCTTAGCCGAAACCCCGCCCAGTCTTCTGGATCAAACGGGTCAAACCAAAAGTACTCCGGCACCCGGATAATCTGCTCATAAAGTTGCTTTTTGCTTGTTTTATCCTCCTGGGCAGTGCTGGGAGAAAGAAGCTCAATCACCACGTCCGGCCCTTTGCCCTGCTCCCAAATCACCCAGCTTTTGCGCTCGCCTTTAGGCACGCCCAACACCACAAAATAATCCGGCCCTTTGAAATTGCGGCCGCTGGTCTGCTCCAAGCTGTAGTAGAGAAACATATTGCCACCGACAAAGCCATCAGGGCGCTGCTGCAACCAGGTTTGGGTAGTGGAGATGAGCAAGTCCATCTGGCACCTGTGCCGCCAGCTTTCCATAGGTTCGCTGTCGTCGTAGGGGAGCTCGTCTTGGGTGGGGGGCAACTCGGGTAGATAAACCGGATCCAGCACCTCCGTAATTGGGTTCGGGTTAGTCATTGCCAGTTCTCCTCTCTTTACCCTTACAAGGTATCGGGATCCACCCCCAGCTCCCGCAGCTTCTGGGCCAGGCGCTCTGCTCGCTGTCGCTCTTGCTCAGCACGTTGGCGCTCGATTCTCTCAGCTTCTTCAGGAGTAGGCACCAGCTCCCCATTGGGGAAAAAGTAGCGCAGTTGTTGGTTATGGATCCCCAGATACAGCTCCAGCATCTCGCTCCAGCGCCAGCCCTGCTCCGTTGGCTCAATCTCCTCGTACTTCTCCCCCCTCAGTCGCAAACCCATAAACTCCTGCGTCTCCGGAGAATAGTAAAAGTACTCCGGTGTCCTGAAAATCCTTTCGTAAAGCTCCCGCTTCTCACCCCGATCCACTTTGGCAGTCGATTCCGAAAGCAGCTCAATGATCAAGTCCGGGTATTTGCCACCTTCTTCCCACACCACCCAAGAAGGGCGGGGGCGGTTTTCTACCCCTTTGACCAAAAACAGATCTGGCCCGCGGAAGTCTTTATTTTTGAGTTGCTCTCGGCTGTAGTAGACGGTGAGGTTCCAGGCGAGGAAGTAGTCGTTGCGGTCTTGCCAGAGGCGGGCGAGGCAGCTGACCAGAATCAAAAGCTGCAGGGCATGCAGGGAGTGTTCCATTTCGGGTTCATCGCTGAGCAGCCCCTGGGCCGAGGGCATGAGCTCCGCCAGTTGCTGGCGGGTGAGGGGAGTAATCTTTTCCTCGGCTTTCTCTTGGAGTTTTTCTTGGGCCAGCATTTTTGCACTCGGGGCAAGTGAATTAGCTGTAGGCTAACCCATCGATAGAACCGCCGGCAGGTGCTCTGCTTCAGGCTGACAGGGTGATAACAGGAGCGTTCTACTAACTGAAAGGCATAATAAGAGATGTAAACTTCTCCTTTTGTCCGCATGTCTTTCTGGAAACTTTTGGTGGTGATAGCGGTGCTGCTTTTCGGCTTGGCAAGCGGGATCCCCACCGCACAAGCGGCCACCCTGGGTGGATCCCCCTACAATCGCGCAGAACAGGAAGTTGTGATTGCAGACAGCCCAGACCAGGTGTTAAAAGCGGCTGAGCAAGCCTTTCAAGTTTGGAAGCGGGGGGAACTGGTCTCTGTGGATGCTGAGGCGATGGAAGTGAAGGGGATCTCCCGCACCAACTTTTTTAAGTTCGTGGACGATCTAACGGTTTCGCTGTCGCCAATAGAAGGGGATCCTGGCCATACTCGTCTACACATTACTTCCGAAGGCCGTGTTGGGGAATATGATTTCGGCGGCAACCGGCGCAACATCAACGAGTACCTGAACACTTTGCGGTCGTTGCTGGAGCAGAGCTAGGGCCGACAGGACAAGGCGGGAGACTTATGTGGATCCGCATCTTTTGCCGTCTCTCATGATTCCCTGCTCTGTTCCAGCTTGGCCACACGAGCTTCCAGCTTGCGCAAGGTGCGTTGCAGCTCAGGCAAGTGCCGCTGGACAGCCATGCTCTTGCGCCACTCGGCAATGGGTTGATGGGGGTAGCCTGCTACCGTTTGACCGGCGGGAACATCGCTGGTTACACCTGTCTGGGCGGCTACACGCACGCCATCGCCAATGTGCAGGTGCCCGGCCAAGCCACATTGCCCGGCCAAGATGACGTGGTGGCCCAACTGGGTGCTGCCGGCAATGCCCACCTGAGCCACGATCAGGCAGTGGGATCCGGTGCGCACGCCGTGGCCAATTTGCACCAGATTGTCGATCTTGGTGCCGCGGCCAATGCGGGTTTCCCCAACAGCAGCCCGATCGATGGTGGTGTTGCTGCCTACCTCCACGTTGTCTTCCAGCACCACTCGGCCCGCCTGCAGCATGCGCCGCCAGGAGCCATCTGCCAGAGGAATGTGGCCAAAGCCGTCGTCGCCGATAACAGCGCCGCTGTGGATCAGACAGTCGTCGCCAATTTCTGTGCGCTCGTGGATGACGCAATTGGCCAAGAGCTGGCAACGGGATCCAATCCGCACGTGGGGATAGATGGTGACATTGGGGTGAATTTGGGTGTGGTCGCCAATTTTCACTCCCTCCATCACCACTGCGTGCGGCCCGATGGCCACCCCCTCCCCCAGCTCGACGCTGGGATCGATCACAGCGGTGGGGTGGATGCCAACGGGCAGGCGGTAGGGTTGGTAGAACAGCTCAATGGCCTGGGCAAAGAGCAGACGGGGATCCCTGCCCCGCAAGCAGGCAATGGAACAGGGCAAAGCCAGCCCTTCCTCCACGATGACGGCGCTGGCCTGGGTTTGCTCCAAGAGAGGTAGGTAGCGGGCCTCGCTGAGAAAGCTCAGCTCCCCTGGGCGAGCCTCCGCCAGGCTGGCCACGCTGTGAATTTCCAGGGTGGGATCCCCCTCGTAGGCACATCCCAACTTTTGGGCAATCTCCTGTAGCTGCATTGGAGTTGACATCCTCTACGATTGCAGCAGCCGCACGTCCATCACGGTGCCGCGCAAGTTGTAGTCAAAGGTCTCTAGCTCTAGGGGAACGCCAATTTTGACGCGATTGTTGCCCAGGACGATGCCATTCTCGGTGCGCTGGCCCCGCCCCCGCAACGTAAATACCAGGTCGAGGCGATAGGCTTCGGGATCGGGCAAGTTCTGCACCCGTCCATCGGGAAACACCACCGGCACGGTACGGCTGACATTCTCCACCCGTACCACTTCCACCTGGCCGTAGGGCTGATTGCGGATGATCAAGTCGGCCTTGTGCCCCGCCCGGAAGGGTTCTACGGAGCGGCTGCTGATCCCGCGCACGATCATATCCACTTCCACCGGTAGCGTGGGGCCACCTCCCACCTGGACTACACTGCCCGCCTGCCGACCCGGAAAGAACAAGACGGCAACAATGGCCACCACCACAATTGCTAGGGCTCCCAGATCCAAGAGGCTGACTTTTCCCAAAAGCCGCCCCTGTTCGTCAATGACCCGCATATCACCTCTCCTCGCACACCCTGTTTTGATTCTAGGCAGGTTTGCTCCCCAAGTGGCTTTCCCGCTCTAGGGGATCCAAGCCAGCGTGCTGCTGCCCAGCGGTAGGCGGCGTTCCCGCCAGCGGTGCGAACCACTTTGTCCATCAGGAATGGGCAGCCCGTCCTGCAAATCCACCAACCACACTTGCGAGGCCATGATGGCTTGCCCGCTACGGCTAAGGGGAGCCGAGGGATCCGGGATCCCTGGGAACGGTTCCAAGAGCGTGTAGGCCAGCATGCGTCCATCCGGGGAAATGCTGAAGTCCAGATCGACGGGATAGGTGGCTCGAACCACCTCTATGGCGTTGCCTGCTTCAGTGCCGAGCGTTATCGCCAGCAGGCGGGGCGACTCGGTGTAGCTGGGGGAGTCCATCGCGACCTCGCCAACAGAATCATGCTCCGCACCGCTAACGTGAGAGACCTCACTGACCAAGGCGTAGAAGATGGGCGCCCGAGGGGAAAAAGCCCCTTTCAGGATGGATCCCTGGGTTCTCAAAATCTCCTCGCTGTTGCCGGTATTGCTGACGATGGAGAGGCTGCGGGTGTAGTCGGGATTGAAGCGCAGCAAAGCCCCGAAAGCCCCATCGGGGCGGATGGCTAAGGTTTGGCCGAACTGGGCTAGAAAGCTCTCCGCTGCCGCCCGTGGATGCAAGGGTACGATCCCCACCCCCTGTCCCTGCGAGATGAGCAGGCTGCTCTCATCGGGGCTAATGAAAAAATCTCCCCCCACCGCCGTATCCAGCTCTAGACGTTCAAAGGGATCCCGGCTCGTTTTCTGGATCCACAGCTCCGTCTGGACGGCAGCCATGGGATCCCGTTGCAGCGGGATCCGCTCTGCCACCACCAGTTCCCCCGTCGGCGAGACTTGGAAGCGCAGGTTTTGGTAACCCTGATGATCCAGCAGCAACCGCGAAGACAGATCCTCCAGATCCAGCCGGTACAGATCCTGGTGCTGTAGGTTGGTGGCCGTGGCGAAATAGTACACGAAGCGGCCATCAGCACTGGGCTGCATTTGGGTTACCTTGACCCCAGCTGGAGTCAGCAGAGTAGCGGCTCCCGTCTCCAGGTTGAACAGAAACATTCGCCCTCGCTGGGCAGGTTCGGTGCTGATCCCCAGCAACTGCCGATCCGGCGTGCGGAATTCCCCCTCAAAGGGCTGGGCCATGGGCTGGCCCCGTTCATCCACGGCTGCCTGCAGGCGCACCCGGTAGGTCTGGCCGTAAGGGGCTGGTTCTGTCAGCGTCCAAAAAAAGCGGCGACCCAGCTTGCGCATTCGGCCTGGCAGAGGGGGCTGGATCTCCAAATGCTCTTCAACACTGACGGGATCCATCGGGCGGTTGAAGGTGAGCACCATCTGCACTTCTTGCGCCCCCACCCGTTGCTGTTGCCAGTTAAAGTCCCGCACGTAAGGAGCTGTGTGGTTGCCCAACACCACCAGGATCACCCCGATGGCCAGGTTGCAGAGGGTGATCCCGGCCACCCAGCGATCCAGAGGCTGTGGGAACCACCGCGTCAGGGTTGCGCGCCAGTAAGATCCCGACCGGGCAGACATCTGACTCATAGGTTACAAACAACAGACAGGTATGGGCAGCCAGAACTTGGGGAGCATGACTCTAGTCAATAATAAGCTCAACTATACTGAAAATAATGTATAATGTGTTCAGTACGGATTACTACCAGTTGATCTTTCTGTTTACTTTCGAGTCTGCCAACATGGTAGCCAAAGCAAAGCAGAAAATTGGTAGTAGGACGACACGGAAACTGCGCTTTGGGTATTCTACTCAAAGCTTTGCGGGATACCGCCATTCTGGTTGGAAACAAACAGAATGCTATCGCTGCATAGTTGAACAGTGATGTTCAGCAGTGTTCAGCGTAAATGTATCAGCTGCCTATTGCAGCATCAAAAAAAGAAAGTCTTCTAGGTTGGTTAGGAAGGTCAGCACCTCAGCGGTTGTTCGTTCTTCATCTGGGGATCCCAACTGGACGGCCTGTTGAATCAGCTCTCGAACCGGCGTTGGTCCTTGAAGCAGTGGCGCCAACCAGCTCACTTTCTCGGCAGGGATGCTGATCCGCCCGTGGGTGGCCCCTGTCCACTGCATTTCGTAGGGCCGCTTCCCTTGCAGGGCTTTGCTGTACTCCTGGCGAAAGCGGGGGTTGTCCATCAACAGGGGATTGAATTGTACGGATCCCGACAGCCAATCTTCGTCACTCCAAGGCAGCACCGGCGAAGAGCCGGCATGCTCCGCCCAAAAGTCGATGAGGCGATGGACAGGGCGAAGGAGTTCATACAGATGCAGCCGCTCCATGATGCTGAGGGTTGCCAACCGCTGCCGCACAAACTCAGGCACCTCTTTAAACAAAGACTCCACCGACCAGTCGGGCCTATCCACCAAGCTCAAAAAGCTCAACCCCGCCTGCTGCAACATGCGAAACAGGTCGGGGATCGTGAACCCCTTGTCGTTGGAGAGTAGGTAATTATTCATAATGGCCGCATCTTCGGCATAGTTGGCCGGGTTCCAGAGCACCGCCTGGGCCACTTCTTCCCGAAGGGATCCCATGAACTCCCGCACATTCTTGGCCCCTACTGCTGGCGGAACGTCAAATTGCCCCACCTTTTGCAACCCCTCTTGCAGGCGGAAAAACACCTGCCGTTGATAGCGGCTGTGGAGATTGGCCCGGATGATGCCATCGGGCTTGAGGACATTTTTCATGGCCCGCAGGCCCTCGGTGGGATCCTCCAGCAAATACAAAACATCATTGAGGCTAATGAAATCGAATTGGATCCCCAGGCGATCCAGCTCCAGCAGATTGAGGACATAAAACTCGGCATCTGCGAAGCCGTGGTGGCGCAGGCGTTCCTGGGTGAGCTTCACCGAAGCAGGAGACAGATCACAGGCAACGATCTGGGCCCCTGGATTGGCCTCAGCCATCATCAACGTTTCCCAACCGGAGCCACAGCCGGCATTCAACAAAACCTTGCCCTCTGGCGGGACGATAGCATGGGTGCGCAGGTACTGAGCCGTGGTATAGCTCATCTTGAACATCTCCGGCAGGGCGTTGCGGGCCGTCTGCGAGAGGGGCACATTAGGGTAGGGCAGAGCCTCGTAAAGGCTTAAAGCCCGTTCTGAAGCCGAGAGGGCAGAGCTGGCCATAGGCAGGGGAGAGGCTCAACGGTTCAACTTATGATTGAGTGTAGCCCCTGGTCGCGACAGCCTCAGGGATCCGCAAAAAACTTGCCATGGCTACTGCTTCCTTGCCCCGTCGTCGCTCTCGCTTCTCCCTGGCAGGCACTCTGGCCGCCGTTGGGGGGGCGTTTCTGTGTGGGATCCTGGTGGTGCGGCTGCAATTGCCGATGCTGGAGCGGATCAATCTGGGAGAATGGGAAAATGCCGAGGCCCGCAAAAACCGCAACATTGCCCTGGCCAATACGCTGGGGTGGCTGGGCTACCGTAACTTGGGGGCTTCCTGGCTGTGGCTGGAGCTGATCCAGTACTACGGGGATGCACAGGCTCGCACCCTGACTGGCTATGGCCTGGCCTACGACTACTTCGATCACATGCTGCGGCTGGATCCCCATTTCCTCTTGGGCTACCGGCTCTCTAGTTTGGTGTTGGCCTATCGGGCCGGCCAGCCGGAAAAAGCCGTCGAGATTTTGGATCGCGGCCTGCAGCAGTTCAACCCCCAAAACAACCCTGACGCCTGGCGACTTTATGTGGATCGCGCCCTACTTAACTTTATGTTTCTGGGGGATGCGGAAGCGGGCCGCAATGACTACTACCAAGCCGCTGCCTGGCGAGAGCAGGTGGGCCTGCCTGGAGATGAATTTCGCCAGTTGGGGGATAACATCGCCCGCAGTCCTCTCAGCCGCCGTTCCCAATTCGATGTTTGGCTGAGCGTGTTTAACTCCACCACCGACCGGGATACCCGCCTGTTTGTCTTGGAACAACTGGTCCAGTTGGGTACGGTGCTGCAAACGCTGCCTACGGGGGAGATCGAGATCCTGCCCCCTCCTCTGCCCGACTTCCCCGACGAAGAACCCTATCGCTTGCGCCTGTGATTTGATCAGGGGGACAAAGATTGCGCCTTAGGGCTGTGACGTTGCCCCAAAAGGTGAGCTAAACTCTAACCCAAATTAAGCCGACCCCACGAGCCGACTCTTCGAGAGCCGCAGCTTTTCGTGGGAGAGGTTCCCTTTTCCGACGTAGGGAGCAGCTGGCTCTGTTGCCTTTGCCAGGGAAGAGCAGCAGCCAGCCTCACGGCAATCCCCAAGGACGCTCTGGGATTCCGGTTTGTTCCCCCAAACTTCTCTATCTTATTATTTCTTAACTTTTGTTCTTGTTCTGCACAATAGGAGTGACCCCCATGACCTCAAGAACTTCCCTTCTGATGACTGTGGCTGTCCTTTCGGGCAGTTGGCTTGTTCTTCCAGCGGCAGCACAATCTTCCGGGACGGCACGGGTGCGGTCGGTGGTAGATGGGGACACCTTTTGGGCGGACTTGAACGGCAGGCCAACCCGTTTCCGTCTGGCCTATGTGGATGCGCCGGAGCTGACCCAAGGGCGCTGGGGGCGGCTATCCCAAGAGGCTCTGCAAAACTTGCTCCCGACGGGATCCCTGGTGCAGGTGGATACCCTCTATGTCACACCGGAAGGGCTTCACATTGCCCAGGTGTACAACGCCGATGGTTTGGTGAATTTGGAGATGTTGCGCCAGGGTCAGGCGGTGGTTTACGAGCGCTTTTTGCACGGGGCCAATCGGCAACGCTACCTAGAAGCCCAAGAGGCGGCCCAAGCGGCGCGGTTAGGCTTCTGGCAGCAACGCAATCCGGTGATGCCTTGGGAGTTTCGGGAGACGGCCACGCAAACCTCGGCCTTTGCGGGGGTCAATGTTTTGGATGGTTCTTTGATTCGTGAAAATCCGGCGGCGGCTGCGGGTGTGGGGATTGCTACCGCAGTGGTGGTGGTGGGTCTGAGCAAAGTGCTGTGGAGAAAGCCCAGCCGACAAAGGGTGAGCATCCGGCAGATGGAGCGGGATCTGAAACAATTGCAGCGCAGCCTCACCACAACCCTGGCCAGTCGCAAGCAACTGGAACGGCGGTACGACGAAATTTTGCAAAAGGCCGAAGATTGGTTTGTCAGGGCTGAGAAAGCCAGCCAACAGAACCAAGATGACCTTGCCCGCGAGGCTTTGGTCCGGCGCAACCAGCACATGAGCGCGGCAGAAGCGGTTCGCAAATCTTTGGATGAAGTTGAAGCGCAGGTGGCAACCCTTCGCGAAGGCATTTCCCGCCTGGAAAGCCAGATCTCGATGGCCAAACTGGAGCGGGAGATGAACAACTGACGCCAACGCGATCCAGCCCAACTCTTCCTTGGGAAAGGGGGTCCCCGGATCCCCACAGTCGGGCTAAGGCAAGGAGGGGGGCAGGTTTTGCAGGATGGTGCGGACGACTGCTGCTGAGTTGAGCGCTGCTGTTTGAAAAAAGCTCAAGAAATCCGTATCGTCCCCTGCATCGCTAACCGAGCGCACCAGCAAACAAGGGATCCCGGCTTCTTGCGCTACTCGCACCACGGCTGCCCCTTCCATCTCCACCACCAAAGCGCCGGTGCGTTCTCGGATTTGTCGGCGTAGGTCTGCGTCGGCCACAAACACATCGCCGGTGGCCACCAAGCCTTGATGGATGACGGGATCCCGGCCTTGTAGGGGGTGGAGAGGGATCCGCTCGGGATGGGCCACAATCAGGTCGTAGAGGGCGCTATCGGCCTCGGCCAGTGGGTGGCGCAGCTCTGGGATAAAGTCGATCCCCAAGACAAAGCCCTCGGGTCGTCCGGTGCCAAAGTCGTGCTCAATCGCCGCATGGGCCAGCACCACATCTCCCATGTGCAGGTGATCGGCCAAGGCCCCGGCCACACCGGTAAAAATGATCCCCTGCAAAGGGAAATGGGCCACCAACAGAGCCGCCGTGGTTGCCGCCCGCACCTTGCCCACCCCACCTTGTACCACCACCACCGGTTGCCCCGCCAGGGATCCCTGGTGGAACTGTCGCCCCAGATGGGTATGGATGGAGCAGGTTTCCATTGCTGCGGTGAGCATGGCCACTTCCTCGGGCAGGGCTCCAAGAATACCGATGGCTTTCTGGGGGAGATGAGATGGAGATTCCATAGAGCTTCCCTCAGGTTCTTCGAAAGACTTTTGAACAGGCTCTCTCTCCAGTTGGCGGGGGGGATCGCTTGCCCTCACCTGTCCGGCCACTTAGTGAACCATTGCCAACGGTTTCATTCTCGCCTGAGTTGAGGATCCCAAAGCGATGACCGGATAGGTCGGAGTCTTAGGCGGTATAGCGGTATAGTTGAGGTGGTTGGATAGGGAATAGGGGGAAGACCATGGTCTACAGTGAGCCGCTCATGAGCACCTTTAACCCTTCGCCAGAGGTTTTTCCAGAGCCCCTTCGCTGCGTTGAGGTTGTCTCGGCGGTGGTTTCCAGCCTCAAAGAGGATGCGGCCTACGAAAACCATGAGCAGGGACACACCTGGAAATTCACCTACGGCACGGCAGAAGTGTTCGTCCATCTGAGCGGCGAATCCCCAGAAGACACTCTTTTGGTATGGTCTCCCGTTCTCTCTCTGCCGGTGGCAGAACCGGCCAAGCTCATGCAGAAGCTCCTGGAGAAGAATTGGAGCGATACCCTAGAGGCGCGTTTTTGCATTTGGAACAACCAGGTGGTGCTGAACCACTACCGCACCTTGGAAGGGATCACAGCGGGCGAAATTTCCCGGGCCATCACCATTGTGGCCAGCTTGGCCGATGAATATGATGAGCCCCTCCAGGCCGAGTTTCCCAAAGTTTAGGGTCTGGCTTTGCCGGGATGGGATCCCAGGGATACTGGCTCCCCTACCGCGTGGCCTCTGGGGCCTGGCAAATGGAGCAGGACTTCCGGCTTTTGCACAGGCTTCGTCGGGATCCTCAGCCCTGCCTGCGCTTTTATGGCTGGGATCGGCTCACCCTCTCGCTGGGACGGCACCAGGTTTGGCCAGATCCCCTGCCAGGGATCCCGATTGTGCGCCGACCCACGGGGGGAAGGGCGGTGCTCCATCAGGCGGCTGAGGATGCAGCAGAGCTGACCTACAGCTTGGTGTTGCCCCTTTCTTACTTGCAAGCCAGGTTGCCCAGTTTGAAGCGGGCCTGGGTGTACGACTTCTGTTGCCGCTTTTGGGTGCAGGGGTTGGCGGAGCTGGGCGTTGAAGTGGATCCGCCTGTTTCTGCTCCCAGCCGGACGGGTGGTCAGAACCGCCCAACCCCAAATCCAGGCTACCGCAATAAAATCAGTTGCTTTGCCTCCCGTACCCGTGCTGACTTGAGCTGGCAGGGCAAAAAGCTGATGGGCAACGCCCAACTGTGGCAACCTTGGGGGATCCTGCAACAGGGATCCCTCCTATTGCAACCCAATCTAGAGCTGTGGGAACGGTATCTGCCCGGCTCGCAGGTGATTGGTATCTACGACATTTGCCCCACGGCGCCAGGGATCCCTGCTTTGATCGAACATTTTCTCCAGGCCGCCCGGGAGTGCTTTGAAGTGGAATGGCAAGAAGAAGCCTGGCTCCCTTGGCCGGACTGAGGGCCGGTTGCTGTTAACAATTACTAGCAACAAGAAGCGGCTTGTCTCAACCGTTCCCCAACTCCCCTCTCTCCCTGGGAAAAGGACTGCCAGTCTAGCCGAGACAGCTGTGCTAGAACCTAGGCAGCGCTCAGCCAGGTAAGCCATGCCGAAAGTTTGGGCGGCAGTTTTGCTAGTTGTATCCCTGCTGCCGCAGCCCGCTTGGGCCATTACCCTTGAACAAGTGCCCAACCCCCGCCGTCAGTATGGAGGGTGGGTTTCCGATACCGCCAACATCCTCAGCAGCAGCACCGAAAACGAGCTCAACCGTCTTATCACTCAGCTTGAGCAGCGCACCAGTGCCGAGATGGCAGTGGTTACCGTGCCGAATACTCAGGGATATGCAACACCAAAAGACTTCACACGCAGCTATTTAACTACTGGGGGATCGGCAAGGCAGGCCAAAACAACGGGGTTTTGTTTCTCATCTCGGTAGGGGATCGGCGGGTGGAAATCGAAACGGGCAGGGGCCTGGTCGCTATCCTCCCCGACAGCCGAGTCCAGCAGATTATCGACCAGCAGATCCTGCCTCGGTTTCGCAATGGGGATTTTGATGGCGGCACTCTGGCGGGGGTGCGGCAGTTGACCTCGGTGTTGCAGGGCCAGCCCGTTGCCAATGTTCCTGCGGCAGCTTCTGGAGTTACCACCTCAACGATTGCAACTTCTTCTGGGGCAGTGGCCCAGGGCATTGATTCTTCCCTGGTGGAAGGGATCCTGCTGCTGCTGGGGATCATCATTTTGGGACTGGGGTGGCAGCGCTCTCGCATGCCCGTCTCTCTAAGGGCTGAGCGAGGGGGAAGACAAGTCCTCTCCCTGACACGCAGAGATCCAAGAACAGGTGCTGTGCTCTCTTCGGTTCAGAGCGACCCCATTCGTCTCTTCCTCTATTCGGGATCCCTCTGCCTTGGCGTGTTCCTAGGATTGTCCAGCGGCAACTGGCTGGGGTTCGCTCTGCCGGTTGTGGCTGCTTTGGCCACTGACGGCACCTTGGGCCGGAAGCGTGGGATCCCTTTTCAGCCAGTGGTCTGTCAAGCCTGTGGTCGACCCATGCGACTCATCCAGCCCCAGCTTCTGGATAAGTACCTTCCCCAAGAGCATCGCCTGGCCAGGAGCCGCGGCAGAGCTCGCTACTACGGCTGGTTTTGTCCTACCTGTCAAGGAATAGCTGTGGTTGTGCGCGAAGGCACGCTCTCCCGACACCTTTACTGCCCTCGGTGCCAAGCCCTCACCCTCGACCTCACCACACAGGTTCTCAGGGAAGCCACCTATTCCTCTAGCGGCTTGAAGCTGGAAATCCTGAGCTGTCCTATCTGCGGGTACCGCAGCGAGCGAGAGGTGGTCATCCCCGAGCTCAGCGACACAGACACAGATTCAGACTTCGGTGGAGATTCAGGTGGAGATTCAGACTTCGGTGGCGGTAGCAGCGGAGGTGGCGGAGCGGGCGGCAGTTGGTGAGACCCAACTCTAGAGATTTCTCTATCGATCTGAAAAAGGAGTCGGGCTTCTCTTAAATCCGCCAGGACAGTACAGTGGTAAGGGAGCAGCAATAGAAACTGGCTAAGGACGGATCTCTCATGACCCTCGGAGAAGGCGTACAACTGGTTACGTTTGTGGTGCTATCGGCGATGGCCATTGGCTTCGCGCTAGGCGTGGTTTGGGCCCCCAGCATTGTCTATTCCGGTTTTCTCTTGGGGGGCGTTTTCCTGAGCATGGCCGGGTTGTATCTCCTCTTGAATGCCGATTTTGTGGCCGCAGCCCAAGTTCTGATCTACGTCGGCGCGGTTAATGTGTTGATCCTGTTTGCCATCATGTTGGTGAATCGGCGCTACAACTTTGCTCCTCTGAAGCTGGGCTGGCTGCGCAACGGAGTGACGGCGGTGGTCTGTTTGGGTCTGTTTGCCCTTCTAGCCGCGATGGCTTTGAACACCCCTTGGCCGCTGCAGCCGATCCAACCTTTGAGCAGTGTGTTGGTGATCGGCGGCCACTTCTTCAGCGATTATCTTCTGCCTTTTGAGCTGGCTTCTGTTTTGCTGCTGATGGCGTTGATTGGGGCCATTGTCTTGGCGCGGCGGGAGTTTGTTCTTCCCCAAGCCGGAGAAGGGGATCTGAGCTTGCTGGAGCGGGCCCGACCCCAGCTGGAATCAGAGTCAGAACGACCGGCAGAGCTGGTGAGCACCCGCTAAAGCTGACTGCTCTCGGCCATAAAACCTAGAGCTTTCCCGAGGCCCCTGTCATTGTGTATCTACATGGAGCTCATCGCGATGTTGCAACTGCAGTTTTTCTTGGTGGTGGCAGCGATTCTTTTCTGCATTGGTATTTACGGATTGATTGTGAGCCGCAATGCGATTCGCGTGCTGATGTCGATTGAGCTGATGCTCAATGCGGTGAATCTGAACTTTATGGCTTTCTCCAACTTTGTCGATTCAGCTATGATTCGTGGCCAAGTGTTCTCGGTGTTTGTCATCACTGTGGCGGCTGCCGAGGCCGCAGTGGGCTTGGCCATCGTGTTGGGGATCTATCGCAATCGCGCCACTATTGATATGGAGAGCTTCAACTTGCTTAAGTGGTAGCCTTTTTCCGTTGCTTATTTTGCATCAAGGCAAGGCTAGCAAGCTGAAGTCAAGTGAAGCCAGAATGCCTAAGTAAAGGAAAAGGATAGAGGGGTCAAGTGGTAATTTTTTCTGGGAAAAATAGGAGGGTGGCGAGAGATTGTAACCAGTATAGTCATTTTAAACAGGGATGAAACATTTCCGTTGTATTGCTTTCTAGCTCCCCTCTCCTCTGGGAGCGGTCACGGAGGCGAGGCGGAACGCTTGGGGAGTGTCCCAGTCTAGTTTGGAATGACTATAATTTGTAATTTTTTACAGAAAGAGGCGTTTTTCAAAAGCTGAGCTGGCACTTGTTCTCTCGTTTTAACAAGTTGGCCAGAAACTTCTTAAGCTTTCTCTACTCTGTAGGCACGCTCTTCTGGATCCAGCTGATCCAGCTAGACCAGGGCATGGGGTAAGACTACTCCAAGATCCTATTCTCCCTCGGGGGGTGCTGCCGCCTCAGAATCCAAAATGGCCCCTGCTCCGTAAGAGTCAATATCGATGGCCTGGGATCCACCGGCAGCCAACAGAGCCATCAGGGATCCCAACTGCCACCACACCAAGCCTGCCGTGCTCAACACTAGGATCCCACCGACGCAGGCGGCCAAGGCCATAGACAGGCCAAACACGTTCAGACACGCGGCCACAAACCCAGAGGTAAACAGGCAGCAGAGGCTGTAGGTGAGGATCACCCCAGGAGTGCGGTAGCGAATTTGCGCTTGGCTATCCCGGTTGAGCTGCCAAAGGGCTACCTGGTATTCCAAATTGTCCTTGAAAATGATGCCAAAGATAACAGCAAAAAAGCTGAATAAGGCGATGGCAGAGTAAATGGGGGGATTGACGAAGGGATCAGAAAGGGATTCCATAGGGCTGACCTCGGTTTGGGATCCAAGTCCTTAGCTTAACACTTCTTAGCATCACAGAAGATGTCTAGCAGGTCAATGTCAACAACACAACCGATAACGCCAGACCCAGTTGGGGCATGATGAGAACTGGTCGGGTATCACCTCATCTGCAAAAGGGCTGTAATGTAAACTACCCGACCCTGACTACTTCGCAGTACAGGGCAGGCTTTCGGTAGCCCTGCAGTTGGCAAGCCAACCACGAACCTCTAGGCTGGTTTACAGCAGCCCCCAAAAGCGCAATCACATTCGCACCATTCAA
>NZ_JBSSAC010000010.1:0-78011 GCF_054058315.1 Thermostichus sp. MS-CIW-40 | reverse complement strand
TCCGGGCTTGTTTTGTTCTCTGGTAGAGCAGAGCAGGCCCAGGGCTACTGAAAGCCCGCTCCGTACCGCTTAGCGGTCGGAGCCGGGTAGTTTACTCTCCGGTATCGGAAGAAACTTGGCAGTAGGATCCGCCCTGAACTACCTTTGTGGGGCTATCGGCCTTAGGGGAAGAAGCAAGAAGCATGTCTCAGAAAAGCCCATCCTTCTTAGAGAAACTGACTGACCTAACCCGCCAAATTGTTGACCGTGCCCGAGGCATCCCAGAAGCTTCTGAATCTCTCGAGAAGCCAGAAGCCTTTAAGTCTTTCTGGAATTCGGTGTCTCAGATACTACAGAAGGACCTCCTAGAGGCGCAGACAGAGTTGGGCCACTGCAACATCCTGGTCATTGGCAAAAACGGGGTGGGCAAGAGCACCTTGATCAATGCAGTGTTTAGAGATGAGCTAGCCCGTACCGGTGTTGGCAGCCCCGTCACCCGCCACATTCGTCAGTATTCCAAGCCAGGTTGCCCAATCACCATCTACGATACACCTGGCATGGAACTAGACGGTGAACAGAATCAGCAAGTTCGCCTGGAGGTTTCCCAGCTTATCGAGGAGCTGCGCTTTAAGGATCCTGAACATCACATCCATGTTGTTTGGTACTGCCTCCACCACGAACTGAAGCGGTTGGAGGAAGTTGAACGCAAATGGCTAAAGGAGTTGGAACTCAAAGACGTTCCCGTCATCTTGGTCTTAACCCAATGCTTGGAATATCCCAATCCTGAAGAGAGCGAGTTTTTCCGGTATTTGCAGCATCAAAATTTGCCTGTCCGCTACATTGTTCCCGTTTTGGCCCGCAACAAGGCGATTAACCGGCAAATTACCATTCCTGCCCACGGGCTGGAGCACCTAATTGGCTGCACGCTAGAGCTTTTGCCGGAAGTGGCTCGCCTTGCCTTTATCCGCCAGCAATTGCTGCGGGTGGATCTCAAAGCCGAGGCTGCCTTTAAGTACGTATCAGGCTATGTGGCCAGTGCAGCGTTTATCGGGGCAGTGCCCCTTCCCTTTGCAGATGCCCCTCTGTTGGTTACAGCCCAAGCAGGCATGATTGCCAATATCAGCTTTATTTTTGGCTTCGAGGCTTCCCCTTCTTTTTACTACTCTTTGATAGCCGCTTTGGCAGGCACTACAATTACAACAGCAATCGGGCGAACGATTGTGTCCAACTTGCTGAAGATGATTCCCGGCCCGGGGATTGTAGGCAGCGCTATCCAATCCACTACGGCAGCCACCCTCACTCTCTCTCTGGGCCTGGCCTATATCGAGCTGATGAAGGCCATCGCCCGCGCCAAAATCCAAGGGATCCAGCTATCTCCAGAAGAGATGAAAGATATCTTTATACGCGAGTACCAAAGTTATGTTGCCTCGGGATCCAAAACTCTGAAAGATGACTTTTCATCCTAGCTTTTGCGTAGGTACTGAATCTAGGGCAGGGGAAGGTCGTGGGGTCTCAAACCCAAAGGTGCCATCGACCAGGTAGAGGGGGCGGCCTTTCACTTCTTCAAAAACGCGGCCTAAATACTCGCCAATCACGCCCAAGCTGATCAGCTGGATCCCGCCCAAAAACAAGATCATCACCGCTAAAGAGGCATAGCCAGGTACATCGGAGCCAAAGAGCAAGGTGCGGATGATGAGAAAAAGGCCATACAAAAAGGCTGGAACCGAGATCGCCAACCCTATGTAGCTCCACACCCGCAACGGCCAAGAGCTAAAAGAGGTGATGCCTTCTATGGCTAGGTTCCACAGCCGCCAGTAGTTCCACTGGGTTTTGCCGCGAAAGCGGGGGGCGCGATCGTAAAAAATGGCCGTTTGCCGGTAGCCCACCCAGGCAAAGATCCCTTTCATAAAGCGGGTGCGCTCTCGCAGCTGTTTAACTGCCTCCACCACCTGCCGATCCAGCAGTCGAAAATCCCCCGTATTGCGCGGGATCCGCACCTGGCTGAGTTGATCAATCAACCAATAGAAGCCGTTGGCTGTAAAGCGTTTTAGCCAGCTCTCCCCGCGGCGGCTGCGACGCACTGCATAAACCACCTGATAGCCTTGCCGCCACTGCTGCAGCATCTCCGGGATCAGCTCCGGCGGATCTTGCAAGTCGGCATCGATGGGAACAACAGCTCGACCAGAGGCGTGATCGAGGCCGGCGGTGAGGGCGATCTCCTTGCCAAAACACCGGGAAAGGTTCACCACTTTGATGCGGGGATCCTGATGGTGAAAGGCGATCAGCTTTTCCAGTGTGTCGTCTTGGCTGCCATCGTTGACACAAATGATCTCGTAGGGGATCCCTAAAGGATCCAAGGTCTGCCGCAGACGCTCAAACAGGTGTTCCAGGTTGTCCGCCTCATTTTTGCAGGGGACAACAACCGATAATTCAACCAACTCAACCGGGGGCTCAGACAACATCGAGAGGTGTCAGAATCGGGATCCCGTAGTTGGCCATCATTGTGCCATCAGGGGGTGGCCGACATCTCCGCCACAATCGAGCGCAGCTCGTCTTCCGAGATGCGGTAGACCTCGTTGCAGAATTGGCAAACCGCTTCTGCCCCCTTGTCGGTGTGGATCATATCGAGCAACTCGTCCCGCCCCAGCATGCGCAGGGCCCCCTTCACTCGGTCGGAATTGCACTTGCAGTAGAAGCGGATGGTGCGCATTTCCGGCGCAATTTTCAGATCCAAGTCGCCCAGGCAGATTTGCAACAGCTCCCGCAAGCCGCCGCCGCAAGCCAACATCGGGCTAAATTCTTCCACTTTGGCCAAACGGGCTTCCATCTCTGGGATCAGACTGGCCGGCGCCCCTGGCATCAGCTGCAACAACACTCCGCCGGCGGCGCGTACCCGCTGTGAGTCGAGATTTACTCCCAGAAGGACTGCCGAGGGAATCTGCTCTGAGGAGGAGAGGTAGTAGGTGATGTCGTCTCCCACCTCTCCCGAAACCAGCTCCACCGCGCTGGTGTAAGGCTGGCCATACCCCAGATCCCGCAGCACATGGAGGTAGCCATAGCGCCCAACGGCTTGGCCCACATCCAACTTGCTCTCGGCAGTGAGAGGAAGCTCAATGGCGGGGTTGCTCACATACCCGCGTACCGTGCCATCCAAGCCGGCATCCACCCAGATGTTGCCCAAGGGGCCATTCCCTTTCAGTTGCAGGTTAATCCGCGCCTGGCGCCGCTTCAGGTTGGCCGCCAGCAACAGGGCTGCGCTCATGGCCCGCCCCAAGGCCACTGTCGCCACATAGGAGAGCTTGTGCCGCTCCCTTGCCTCTTGTACCGCCTGGGTGGCCACCAAGCCCACCACTCGGATTTTGCCTTCTGCCGCCGTGGCCCGGATGAGGTGATCCGGCAGAGATGAGGGCGTACCCTCAGAAATACCTTTCGCTCGCTTCAATCGTTCTGACCCAGAGGCATCCGTCATCGCAACCTCAACGCATGTCTTAAACCAAGCCTGCAGGGATCCCCTGGCGACTCAGCCTTCATTCTAAGTGAGTCTAAGTGAGATTGTAGCCCCTCTCTTGCCGGACTTTGGGGAGGGAACTGCCCTGTCGGGGCGGGAATGGGACTGTCCCTTTTCTGGGAGAGATTTTAAGAAGTGTGAAGATCTGAGATGGCAGACGGCAAGCATATCGGAAAATAGCTTGCGGGTATGCTCGTCATACTCTTTAAAAAATCGACTTGAGGATGGATATCCATGAGTGTTGTTACGAAATCGATTGTGAACGCGGACGCGGAGGCCCGCTACCTCAGCCCGGGGGAACTGGATCGGATCAAGTCCTTTGTCACCTCGGGCGAGAAGCGGTTGCGCATTGCTCAAGTCTTGACCGAGTCTCGTGAGCGCATCGTCAAACAAGCTGCCGACCAACTCTTCCAGAAGCGCCCCGACATTGTTTCTCCGGGGGGCAATGCCTACGGGGAAGAGATGACGGCGACTTGCCTGCGGGATATGGACTACTACCTGCGCCTGATCACTTACGGCATCATTGCCGGCGATGTCACCCCGATTGAAGAGATCGGCCTGGTGGGTGTCCGCGAGATGTACAACTCCCTGGGCACACCCATTCCGGCGGTGGCCGAGAGCATTCGTCAAATGAAGCAGGTGGCCATGGGTCTGCTCTCTCCTGACGATGCGGCTGAAGCCGGCTACTACTTCGACTTTGTGGTGGGGGCAATGAGCTAATCCCTCATTGTTTTTGCCGCACAACCCTTTGCTGTTCGTCGATTTGGATTTAGGAAGCTCATCATGCAAGACGCGATTACCGCTGTGATCAACAGCTACGATGTTCAAGGCAAGTATCTGGACAGCTCGGCCATGGAGAAGTTGAAAGCCTTCTTCGCCACAGGCGAGCTGCGGGTGCGGGCGGCTGCCACCATCGCGGCCAATGCCTCCACCATCGTCAAGGATGCTGCTGCAAAGGCGTTGCTGTACTCTGATCTCACCCGTCCTGGCGGCAACATGTACACCACCCGTCGCTATGCTGCCTGCATCCGCGACATGGACTACTACCTGCGCTACGCCACCTACGCCATGCTGGCCGGGGATCCCTCCATTCTGGACGAGCGGGTGCTGAACGGGCTCAAGGAGACCTACAATTCCCTGGGAGTGCCCATTGGGGCAACCATCCAGGCCATCCAAGCCATGAAAGAGGTAACTGCCGCTCTGGTGGGTGCTGAGGCCGGCAAGGAAATGGGGGTGTACTTCGATTACATCTGCTCTGGCCTGAGCTAACTCCCGGCGTCATTGCCTCAGGGGAGGTGCATTCTTCAACGAGCACGGCGGGCGATTTGCCACAGGGATCTGGTGTGCTAGCTGAAGTACGCGAGCTTTCTGGGGTGAGTCGCCTGTTTTGCTGGTCAAGATAGTCCATTTTGTTGTTGAGCGGGGATCCCATATCATGCGCATGTTCAAGATCACGGCCTGTGTGCCCAGCCAAACCCGAATTCGCACCCAGCGGGAGCTGCAAAATACCTACTTCACCAAGCTGGTGCCCTATGAGAACTGGTTTCGGGAACAGCAGCGCATCCAGAAATCGGGTGGCCGCATCCTGAAGGTGGAGCTGGCCACGGGTAAGCCCGGGATGGACGTAGGACTGCTGTAGTTCCCCTATTCGTTTGTTGCTTTCCCTCGGATACTGAGAAATAGCACTCTGCAGATCCGGTATGCCCAGCTCTGGAAGCTCTGTTCTTGGGGTTGGGGTAGCGGATCTGGCCGTTTTGTAGGGGTGGGGGTAGATGTTGCCTGATGTGCCGACCCGGTTGGAGCCAATCATCGCTGCCCACAACCTGAGCAAGGTTTACCCGGTGGCCGTCAAGGATCCCGGAGTGGTTGGCACCCTGCGCCACTTTTTTCGCCGCACCTATCGCCACATCCCGGCAGTGCAGTCCGTGAGCTTTCAAGTTCAGCCGGGGGAGATGGTGGGATTTTTGGGGCCCAACGGGGCGGGCAAGACCACTACCCTCAAGATGTTGACCGGTTTGATCTATCCGTCCGGCGGCACGGTGCAGGTGGTCGGCCATGTGCCCTACCGCCGGGAGCCGGCGTTTTTGCGGCAGATCACCCTGGTGATGGGGCAGAAGCAGCAGCTCATTTGGGATCTGCCGGCAATGGACTCTTTGCGCATCAACGCTGCCGTTTACGAGATCCCTGAGAAGGAGTTTCGGGAGCGGGTGGGGGAGCTGGCGGAGCTGCTCGACCTAGAAAGCAAGCTGAAGCAACCAGTGCGCAAGCTTTCCTTGGGGGAGCGGATGAAGGCGGAGCTGTTGGCGGCTCTGTTGCACCGCCCGCAGATCTTGTTTTTGGACGAGCCCACCTTGGGGTTGGATGTCAACGCCCAGGCCGGCGTGCGGCAATTTCTGCGGGATTACAACCGCCGCTATGGAGCAACGGTGCTGTTGACCAGCCATTACATGGCCGATATTACTGCGCTGTGCCAACGGGTGCTGGTCATCAACGCGGGGCAGCTCATGTACGATGGCGACCTCGAGGCATTGCTGGAGCGCTTTGCCCCCTACCGAGAGGTGAGGTTGAAATTGGCTCGCCCTTGCCCTGTTGCCCAACTGCAGCTCTATGGAGAGGTGCGCACGGACGGGGATCCGGGCAGCTGTGAGGCGCGGCTGTGGGTGCAGCGGGAGCAGCTCACCCAAACGGTGGCCAAGCTCTTGGCAGAGCTGGATGTGCTGGATCTAACGGTAACCGACCCGCCCATCGAGGAAGTGATCGGGCGGGTGTTTGCGGATGGGATCCCTTCGGCCAGCCCATAGGGTCATTTGCAACAGGGTTAGGTTGAGCGTGGGCTCCCTTCTTCCCCAAGAGGAGAGGGGCTGGGGGTGAGGGTCAGCAGCGAAGGATCCCAGCTTTGTTGGAAACGACTGGGATTCCCTAACCCTTCCCTCAGATCTTCTGGGCAGCAGCCTCGCGCTGGTCAGCCGTCGAGCGTGCCGCGTGCAGCGCAGAGTAGAGCTTGTTGAGGGCATTCATGTAGGCTTGGGCCGAAGCGACGATGATGTCGGTGTTGGCGGCATGGCCGGAAAAGATGCGGTCTTCGTGACGCAGGCGGATGGTGACTTCCCCAATGGCGTCGATGCCGGCAGTAACCGATTGGACAGAAAACTCGATTAACTTGTTGGGGATATTGACAATGCGGTTGATGGCCTTGTACACCGCATCCACCGGGCCTGTGCCCACGGCAGCGTCCACCCGCTCTTCTCCTTCCGGGGTTACCAGGCGCACCGTGGCAGTGGGAGCCTCTCGATTGCCACACACCACTTGGACATGCTCCAGGCGGTAGAGTTCGGGCACCGGGCGAGTTTCGTCGTTAACAATCGCTTCCAGATCCAGGTCGGAGATTTCTTTTTTCTTGTCGGCCAGTTCTTTGAAGCGCAAGAAGGCCTTGTTCAGATCTTGCTCCGACAGCTCGAATCCCAGTTCTTTCAGGCGGGTGCGGAAGGCATTGCGGCCCGAGTGCTTGCCCAACACCAAGGTGCTCGATTGCAGGCCGATGGTCTGGGCGTCCATGATCTCGTAGGTCTGGCGGTTTTTCAGCATGCCGTCCTGGTGGATGCCAGATTCGTGGGCAAAGGCGTTGGAGCCGACGATAGCCTTGTTGGGCTGCACCAACATGCCGGTGAGGTTGGAGACGAGGCGCGAGGTGCGATAGATCTCCTGAGTTTTGATGTGGGTGAGGGGCTTCTCGGAGTCCACCGGCAGGCCGAAGTAGGGGTTGAAGTAGCTGCGCCGCACATGCAGGGCCATCACCAACTCTTCCAGGGCTGTGTTGCCGGCCCGCTCACCAATGCCGTTGACCGTCACTTCCACCTGACGGGCGCCCTGCTTAATCGCTTCCAAGAAGTTGGCCACCGAAACCCCCAGATCGTCGTGGCCATGCACGGAAAGGATCGCTTGCTTAATGTTGGGCACATTTTCGCGGATGCCCTTGATCAGTTGGCCGAACTCCTCCGGCATGACGTAGCCGACGGTATCGGGGATGTTGATGGTTTTGGCCCCCGCCCGAATGGCCGCCTCGATGACCTGGTATAGGAACTCTGGGTCAGAGCGGGTGGCATCCATCATGGAAAACTCCACATCCTCCACGAAGGACTTGGCGTAGGCCACCATCTCTTCGGCAATTTGCAGCACCTCAGCGCGGGTTTTGCGCAACTGATACTTCAGGTGAATGTCGGAGGTGGAGATGAAGGTGTGGATGCGGGGCTTGGCAGCGGGCTTTAGGGCTGCAGCGGCTGCCTCAATGTCCGGCTTGAGGGCGCGGGCCAGGCTGCAAATCACAGGGCCATCGGGCGTTCCCACCTGCTCGGCCACTTTCTGCACGGCCTCAAAGTCACCAGGGCTGGCATAGGCAAACCCCGCTTCGATGATATCGACGCCCAGCCGGGCCAACTGCCGGGCAATGGCCAGCTTTTCTTCGGTGTTGAGGGTGGCGCCGGGGCACTGCTCCCCGTCTCGCAGGGTGGTGTCGAAAATGAGTACATGATCCAAAGCTTGGCCATCAAACCCGGCGACCGCGGCAGCATCCATAACGGTTACTGGGATAACGAAACACTACCTCATTATTCTGACATTAACTGGGACATTAACTGGCAGGGGTTCTAGCCTTGTTTGGGGAAGATTTGGGTGGGCTCTGTTGAGACGTCATTGGGCTTGGGTCTTGCAACCTTTCCCCTGGGATCCCCAGCGGCGGCAGAAAGAGATGGAGAAAGGTGGATCCCGAAGGCGCAGGCGAGCAGTTGTTCATACTCTTTCTCATCCCTGAGAGGGCGTTCCCGGCGGCCTTCTGGAGTGGTCTCGATCCACTTGAAAGAGCCATTGGCGCGGGCGGTGAGGGTGACCCGTCCGGTCGGAGTGGCCAGGGTGCAAAGGCGCAGCCGGGTAAACATCGATTCTGGCGAAGTTTGGTGAAAGTGGCACATGGGCTCGAACTCCTGCAGGGAGCGTGGGATCCGATCCAGAAGAAATAGAGTTTTCCAGGTGCGATCCGGCTGTTCCTGCTGAACGAGCCAATACCGACGAGCGGTGGGATCCCCTGGCCAAGGGGTGAGGCGGTAGCGTCCTTGAGCCTGGGCTTGAATCCCGGGATCCCCCAGCCGCAACGGCTCGCGAAAGGCCTCCCCATACCCCACATCTGCCAGCCAGGCTTCATCGCCGATGTTCACCTGCACAGCCAAGTGGTCGCACTCAGGTCCAAAGCGGACATCGGACTCCGTCGGAGTAGCGCGAACGGCGCGGCTCACCTGTCCTGAGAGTAGGTGTACCGAAAACCCCATCCCCTGCAGGGCAGCGGCCAGCAGGCTGTTCAGCTCAAAGCAAAAGCCGCCCCGCCGCTCTCGGACGATTTTTTGGAACAAGAAATCCCGCTCCAGGCAAATGGCGCGACCCCGATGGATGTCCAGATTTTCAAACGGCACCCGCAGCAGGTGGGCTCGGTGGATCTGGCGGAGGGTTTGCAGGGTGGGCTGGGTGGGGCCAACGTAGCCGATCCGATCCAAGTAGGCCCTGATTTGGGAGGGGGTCAGTGGCTCTAGCATCAGCACAGAAGCCGGTTGGCTGCCAAGCAAGCTTTTGGCCTACCCTAGCCTTGCCCCGGATCCCCGGCCAGAGCCAGAAGAACAGTTCACTGGAATCTGAAAGACGGCATCTTTTCCCCGGAGCCGATTTTTCTGTGGCTGTAGGGATCCCTGATGGCCAGGATATGGGCAGAGGATTCTGGTGGACGGCCAGGCCCAAGCTTGCCCAAGATGGTTTACAAGACCGTCCAAAGCAGGTGGGAGCGCTACCGATGGCTGCTGCCCAAAATTTGCCCTCCGATGAGCTTTTTCCCATCACGCTGAAGCTCTTTGCCATCTATCAAGAAGTAATCGGACAAACCGAGATGCGCCTGCAGGTGAGCCCTGGTACCACCGTCGGGCAGCTGTGCGATCAACTGATCCAGCGCTACCCCAGCTTGGCTCCTTGGCGCTCCCAAACCCGTTTCGGTCTCAACCTCAATTTTGTAGCTGCCGACACCCACCTATCGGCGGAAGACGAAGTCGTCCTGATCCCTCCGGTCAGCGGGGGCTGAAAAGGAGCAAAAGGAGAATGCTACGATAGCGGCAAGAAAAAAAGAAGGCGAAGCGTTACATGGCAGAATACACTCGGTCGATTTCCTTTTATGGGCGGGAAATTGACATCAATATTGGGCTGATGGCCCCTCAGGCAGGGTGTGGGGTTTGGCTGACTTCGGGCGAAACCTCGATTTTGGTTACCGCCACACGGCAGCCAGGCCGGCCTGGCGTTGATTTTATGCCCTTGTTGGTCGATTACGAAGAGCGCCTCTACGCAGCGGGGCGGATCCCAGGGGGATATCTGCGGCGAGAAGGCCGGCCACCGGAACGGGCCACTTTGATCTCTCGCTTAATAGACAGACCCATTCGTCCGTTGTTCCCGGAATGGCTGCGGGATGATGTGCAGGTGGTGGCCACCACCCTCTCTGTAGATGATACGGTGCCGCCCGATGTGTTGTGTATTTTGGGAGCCTCGTTGGCCATTCACGGTGCTCGCATCCCCTTCAACGGCCCGGTGGCGGCGGTGCGGGTGGGCTTGGTCAAGGATGAATTTATCCTCAACCCCACCTATGCCGAAATTGAGGTGGGCGATCTGGATCTGGTGGTGGCCGGCTGTGCCGATGGCGTGATCATGGTGGAAGCCGGGGCCAACCAACTGCCGGAAAAGGATGTGGTGGAGGCCATCGAGTTTGGTTTTGAGGCCATCCAGGAGCTGCTCAAAGCCCAACAGCAAGTCCTGGCGGATCTCAACATCACCCCGGTAGAGCTGCCCCCTCCCCCCAAAAACGAGGAGCTGATTGCTTTTGTGGAAGAGCAGGCTCAGGAGGGCATTCGCTCCATTCTCAGGCAGTTTTTGGACAAGACCAGCCGGGAACAGCAACTGGAGGAGCTCAAGGCCAAGCTGGAGGCCCAAATCCAGGAACGGCCAGAGGGGGATCCCTTGCGGCTCTATCTTCTGGAAAACCCCAAAGAGTTGGACAACCAGTTCAAGGCTCTGCTCAAGAAGCTGATGCGCCAGCAGATCCTGCAAGAGGGGGTGCGGGTGGATGGACGCAAGCTGGACGAGGTGCGACCGGTCTCTTGCCGGGTGGGTTTGATCCCAAGGGTGCACGGCAGTGCCTTGTTCAATCGCGGCCTCACCCAAGTCCTTTCCATCACTACCCTCGGCACCCCCGGCGATGCCCAGGAGCTGGACGACTTGCACCCGGTGGATGAGAAGCGCTACATGCACCACTACAATTTTCCGGGCTTTTCAGTGGGAGAAACGCGGCCTTCACGCTCCCCGGGGCGGCGGGAGATTGGTCATGGGGCGCTGGCGGAGCGGGCCTTGGTGCCGGTGCTGCCCAAGGAAGAGGAGTTTCCCTATGTGGTGAGGGTGGTCTCGGAAGTGCTCTCCTCCAACGGCTCCACCTCGATGGGATCCGTCTGTGGCTCTACCCTTTCCCTGATGGATGCCGGGGTGCCGATCAAAGCGCCGGTCAGCGGGGTGGCGATGGGTCTTATCAAGGAGGGGGACGAGGTGCGCATCCTCACCGACATCCAGGGGATCGAGGACTTTCTGGGCGACATGGACTTCAAGGTGGCCGGTACGCGGGCGGGGATCACTGCTTTGCAAATGGACATGAAAATCACCGGCATCACCGTTGACGTGGTGGAACAGGCCATTCGGCAAGCCAAGGCCGGGCGCGAGTTCATCCTCGACAAGATGCTGGAGACGATTGCTGCGCCTCGACCCCAGTTGGCCAAAACAGCTCCCCGTCTGCTCACGTTCAAGGTGGATCCGGAGGACATCGGCAAGATCATCGGCCCTGGCGGCAAGACGGTGCGCGGCATCACCGAAGCGACGGGGGCCAAGGTGGACATCAGCGACGATGGCACGATCACCGTGTCTTCCTCGGTGGGGGGGCAAGCCGAAGCCGCTCGGGAGATGATCGAAAATCTGGTGCGGCGGGTGGAAGAGGGGCAGGTGTATTTGGGCAAGGTGACCCGCATCATCCCCATCGGCGCTTTTGTGGAGTTTTTGCCCGGCAAAGAAGGCATGATCCACATTTCGCAACTGGCGGAGTACCGCGTCGGCAGGGTGGAAGATGAGGTGGCTGTGGAGGATGAGGTGGTGGTCAAGGTGCGCAGCATCGATCACAAAGGCCGCATCAACCTCACTCGCCTCGGCATTAGCCCTGAGGAAGCAGCGCGGGTGCGCAACCATCACCACTGAGGCTGCGGTTTTCCCCCAGCAACGGGGGGGCCAGGGATCCCCTCGACAGCCGCCGGCAGCGGCCAAAATGGCAGAGAAAACTCCATCGCGACAGCGGTGCGGAGCGCTTTTTAGCTGGCTCGCGTCTGCACTGCCGTTCGTGTGGTCGCGTCAGCGGTGCAAAGCCCTTTGCAATATGCCGGATCCCGTCCCTCCCTTTCTCGTTGGCCAAGGCTATACTTCTCCAGCTCGACTGTCCCCCTCCCGGCGGCGGCTGGGCTGGGCGTTGGCTTGGGGCTTGGGTTGGGCTGCTCTGCTTAACCTTTCTGCTCAGCATCCTTTGTTGGTGCGGATGGAGAGCGACGCCCAGGAGTGGCTGTACGCTTGGCGTGGTCCCCAGCAGCCTTCTCCCGAGGTGGTGATCGTCGGCATTGATGGTCGTATAGGACTCGATCGCGACAGCGGTGCGGAGAACGTTCCCGCTAACGGGAACAGCGGACAGGGGGAAAGCAATGGCCGCACCAGTGGTGCAGAGCACCTTGGCCAACATCAAGTTGACTTCCTTCTGGAACGGGCCAACTACGCCGGCCTGACGTTGCGTCTACTGGAAGAAGCTGAGGCCAGGGTGGTGGTGCTAAACCTGCCCAGCAGCTTTGTGGTACCTCAAAACCTGGGCAACGAGAACTTAGATGCCCCTCTGCGTCAGGTGGTGCAGCGCTACCCAGATCGCTTGGTCCTGGCCACCCGCAGCAGCGAGAGCTTTGGCCGCTCCGAGATTAACATCTACAACCATTTTCTGCCCTTCTCTTCTCTGCGGCTGGAGTACTTGGTGCCGCCAGAACATGTGCAGGGGGTGGTGCAACATCGGGTAGACAGTGCCGGGATCCTGCGCCAGGCCCAGCTGCGGGGGCTCTACCTGCGCCGCGACAGCCAAGAGGAGCAGATGTTCGCCTCGGTCGAGGCTCTGGCTTTTGCCAAATACGACCCGGAGCGGGCCAGCCGCTGGTTTCGCGAGCGGGGGTTGCAGCCGATTCAATTCAACCCCCTCGGCTCCCAGCACGGGATCCCCATCATCCCCATCGAACGGGTTTGCCCTCCAGCTGTTCTCCAGGCAGGATCCGGGTCTGTTGCCCCGATGATCAACCCCAGCCAAGCCTGCCGCGGCCAAGAAGGGATCCCTCCCCTCGATCCCGAAGTTGCCGACCAATTGCGGGACAAAATTGTCCTGGTGGGTTTTGTGGGCGGCTACCCCGAAACCTTCCCAGTGCGGACTGCGGATGGATCCCAGATTGCGGCGGTGGAGCTGCAGGCGCAAATCCTCTCCAGCCTGCTCACCGGAGAGGTCTACCAATCTGTGCCAGAGGGGGTGGCGGCTGCGGTGGTTTTGCTGCTGGGAGTGGGAACGGGACTGCTTTTGGTGCTTTATCGTCCCCCCCTACGTTCGCGTCAGCGGTGCGGAGCACTTTTGAGCCCTTGGGGCTGGAAGCAACAGCAGTTTCTCCTGCGACCTGTGGTGGGGCTTGCCGTTTACGAAGGGTGGGCTGTGGCCCAGTTTCTACTGGGGCGTTGGGTTTGGCCTCTCGTCTTGCCGGCCCTGGCCAGTGGGCTAACGGGGGTGAGCCTGCTGCTCACTTTGGTCATTGTGGAGAATCAAGAACGGCTCTTGGCCCAGCAACAGGAACTGGAGCGTCTGCGTCGGGCCGAACAGGAGGCAGCTATCGACCAAGCCCGCAAGTTGCTCTACCGAGTAGCCACCGACATTCACGATCGCGAGCTGCAGGAGCTGAAGGTGGTGATGGACAACTTGGAGAGCTTGCAATGGCAGCAGCATCAGGGAAAAGCTCCCGATCCCACCGTCTACGATCACCTGCTCGAGCAACTGGAGAGGATCGGACGCGGGATCCGGAATCAGCTCAACGATGTGCGCACTCTAGCTGCCAAGCTGCGCATCTCCCCCAGCTTACGAGAAGGGCTGCATCGAGGCATCGAGATCTATCTGGATGAACTGATCCAATCGGGCAGCCTAACGCTATCTGTAGAGCGGCAACTGCAACCGCTGCAGGAGCCCAACACCGGCGAGTGGTTTGATCAGCGAGAAGACATCTTGCGCTTTTTGCGGGAGGCCATCGGCAATGTCATCGCCCATGTACAACCCCCCAAAGGCAATGCTTCCTTTGTCAAGGTGTCGCTGGCCCAAACGGAGCGCCACTGCTGCCTTTCCGTGGTCAACGATGGTATCGAGTACGCTCCCGGCCTCAGCGGCGGCTACGGCAGCAAGGCCATGAACACCATCGCCCGCTATCTACCCAAGGGATCTTGGCACCGCACCCGCACCCCGGAAGGCCATACCCATGTCGAGCTGCACTGGGAGATGCCGCTCTGAAAGACCTACACAGCACTGAACAGAACAGATTTTTGCTCAGCGCTGTTGCTTTCTTCCTGCTTCAGCAACCCTTGACTAGCGGTAGGTTTTAGACCTACCACCCCGCCAGAGGAGTCTCCACAGGCGTTAGCTTGTCGGGGTGTGGGGTTAGCTAAGCCCCGCACTGTACCCGTAGCGTCAGTGTCGGGATACAGATACCCCCACATGGTGTATGGTGAGAGTAGTTGCACAAAACGGCTTTTGCCGGAATCTGGTGCAGCTACGCGGTGGGACATCCCGTGTCTGCTCGCAGAGGGTTCTTGCGTAGGCTCCCCAATGAAGCGAGAAGCCCACACTGTACCCGTAGGGTCAGTGATGGGAGTATGTCACTTCCCCCAGAGCTTGGGGTACATTTCAAACGGTAGCTGGGGTCTAGAAACATAAACCTAACCACCCGCTCCCTGCACACTCGCACAACTGCCTAGCGTTTGCACATCAGGTTGTAGAGAATTGTGCAGCAAAGTGAGGACTCCGTCCCACTATCGCGAACAGTCAATCGGCGATTAGAGACAGCCCTCTTCCTAGGAAGCGTTCTTTGGCTTATCGGCCCAGGGATTGCAGCCAGCCGAGCAGGGTGGTACCGGACAGAGCTTCAAACAGGATCAGGGCAACAAAGCCGATCATCGCCAAACGCCCGTTCAAGCGCTCTGCATAGTCGGTGAAGCCCACGCGGGGGGTGCTGTCCACATACATTTCCGGCTCGATGGCGTAGTTGTTCAGCCGACCACCTTCTTCGACGACAACGGAGCGATATCGGGTCATAGGGTTCTCCTCGTGCTTTCTTTCCCAGCGTAGCTCGCTTTGCGTAGGATTGTAAAGTTTTATTTACAACGTTAATGCCCAACGCTCCGAGCTGCCGGGCAGAGTTCAACCAGGCCAGGAACAGCCTGTAAGCAGGGTTGTGGCTCTTGTCCCAGTACTGGGGAGCTGATAATAGCAAGGGGACTGGAGGACAACCATGTCGGTGCTGGAACAGTTAAATATGCTGCTGGATGGCCAGCCGGTGGCCAGCTTGGCGGTGCTGGAGCAGGGATCCCCGGCGGTGTCGTTGGTGCCTTTTGTGGTGCAGCGGGATCCCTTGCGCTTTGCCATTGTCATCAGCGATCTTTCTGGCCACACCCAGGCTTTGCGGGCGGATCCCCGGGCCGCACTACTCATCCACGAGCCGCCTACGCCAGGGGATCCCCGCAGTAACCACGCCCTGCCGCGGGTGATGGTGAGCGGAGAAGCCCAGTTTCTCAGCCGCGAGGAGGCGCAGGCGCAGGGGTTTGAGGCCCTTTATCGCGCCAAGTACGAGATTGCCGAGATGATCCTAAGTTTGGCGGATTTTCACTTCTGTCAGATCGTCCCCAAAACTGGTAGCTTCATCCAGGGGTTTGGCCAGGCATTCCGGCTGAGGGGCCCCAACCTGGATCAACTGGAGCACCTTGGTCGGGCGTAGATTATGAGAATTCCAAGGGCAGCCCGCGCCATCCTTGAGCCCAGGGAAGCTCTTGCTGCGCCGCTTCCTAGCTCCCCTCTTCTGGGGGGAGAGAATGGAGTCCTTTCTCAGGTTTTCGGGTGGGATCCCGGATCCAGTCCAACAGCAGCGGGTTGACCAGCTCGGGGGCTTCATCCTGGGGGCAATGGCCGACCCCCGGCAATGGGATGAACCCCACCACGCAAGGAAACTCTGCCAGGGCCCGCCCCAGAGCAATGGGTTCCCAGGGATCCGCTTCCCCCCACAAGATCAAGACGGGACAGGTGAGCTGAGGCAAGAGATCTTCAGCCAAAGGCCCCTGAGAATAGCGCACAAAGGCCAAAAAGACCTCTGCCGCCCCCGGCTCCAAAGCGGGTTTGAGCAAAAGCTGGATCAGTTCCTCGGTAACCGCTTCTTTGCGTCCGTAGGCTTGTAGAAGGATATTGCGAATGGCCCTAGCCTGGGCCACTTGAGCGAAGAAGAAATGACCAAAGGGGGGCCACCCCAGCAGGGATTGCAGCAAAGGGGTGAACCGGCGGCGCAGCCAGGAGATCTGCTTTCGTTTCCGCTCGTGCAACAGCCGCAGCGAGGGATCCAACATCGCTACCCCTAAAACCTGGGCTGGATCCAGAACCGCCGCCTGCAAAGCCACGATGCCCCCAATCGAGTTGCCCACCAGGTAGGCCGGCTGGCCCATCACCTCCCGCACAAAATCGGCCACCAGGGATCCCCAGGTCTCGAAGGTGTAGGGCAAAGGGGATCCCGGCAGAGGCTTGGCGGATCCCCCAAACCCCAACAAATCAATCGCATACACCTGACAGTGCTGCCCCAGCTCCGGCAAATTTTTCCGCCAATGGTCGCTGCTGGCCCCGAAGCCATGGATCAGCAACACGGCTGGGCCTGTGGATCCCGACTGTTGGTAGCGAATGGGCTGGTCACGCCAGAGCCAGCGATGCTCTGTGTTCGCGTTGGCGCTGCATGGCAACATGGGGGTGCAGTGTAGGTTTGAGTCAGCGTTGCGATCCTAACCGTTCGCGACAGCGGGACAAAGTCCTTGTGATCGGGGCAACTGAGAGTACTGGCGGAGGGTGGCCCCCTTCCACCCGTTGGCGCACTTGAATCGAGGAACAAGGATCGGCCTTCCTCTGAGTTGGGTGATCCCAAGGGGCACCACCAAGCGGCTACAACATCCCATCTCAAGCTTCCGGGAGAAAGTGGGGAATACTGGCAGTTGAGGGTTTTGCGGTGGGTCGGCTTTGGTTTGGCTAGTTGGCCTCAGCTTGTTTGGTAGCGCTTTTTGCCTCTTCTGGGGACAGTTGTTGGTGGGCAAGTTGCTGCTGCCGCTGTGGGGGGGATCCCCCCTGGTGTGGAATACCTGCCTGGCCTTTTTTCAGGCCACCCTGCTTTTGGGCTACCTGTGGGCAGATCGGCTGGGGCGCGGCCTCAATCCCAGGATGGGGGTGCTGATCCACGGGATCTTGCTGCTGGCCGGTCTGAGGCTTTTGCCCTTTCAATTGGGGATCCCCGGCCAACCGAAAGAAGTGTGGCCCCCTCTCGCTCTGTTGGCAAACTTGACTTTGGGAGCTGGAGTGCCGCTGTTTCTCCTGTCGGCGACGACGCCGTTGCTGCAACGGGGGTTGGCAGCAAGAGGGGGCGCGGAACAACAGGGGATCCCGGATCCCTACTTTCTCTATGTGGCCAGCAATGCCGGCAGCTTGGGCGGGCTGCTGGGGTACCCGCTGGTGTTGGAGCCCCGCCTGTCTTTGGCTGGGCAAACTCACCTGTGGACGGGATCCTACGCGCTGGTGGCAGCCCTGGTGCTGCTAAGCGGGGTGGGTCTGCTGCTCGGTCGCAACAGCGTTGCCGAGCAACAAGAACGCGGGGCAGATTCCCAGGGATCCGGCGCTGCTCCGGGGGATTTGACTGTTTCCTGGCGAGAGCGTTGGCGCTGGGCGGGTCTGGCTTTTTTGCCGGCGGGCCTGTTGGTGGCGGTCACCACCTTGTTGACCACCGACGTGGCGGCAGTGCCCCTGTTGTGGGCCATTCCTCTGGGGATCTATCTGCTGACACTCATGCTGGCTTTCGGGGGGATCCACCCCAATAAGGGGGTTTTGGGAACAACAGCTCTTCTGGCCTGCGGGGCGGTGGGGGTACAGGTCTTGGGCTGGGTGAGGCCCGGTTTTTTGCTTCTGCCGCTGCATCTGATCACCTTTGGGCTGGTGAGCTGGGGCTGCCACAGCCGGTTAGCTTGCCGTCGCCCGCCGGTGAAGCAGTTGACGCAGTTTTACCTGTGGCTGGCTTTGGGGGGGAGTTTGGGGGGAATGTTCTCTGCCCTCTTGGCACCGCAGGTGTTCGAGACGGTGCTGGAATATCCCCTGTTGCTGGGGATGTCGCTGGCCGTGCTGGGGGCGCAGGGGGGGCGGGTGGGCCTGTGGCTGGGGCTGGGGCTGCTCCTGCCTTTGCTGCTGTTGCACTTTCAGCCGCAGGCGTTGCTGCAGGTGGGCGCTGGGGTGGGTTTGGCGTTGGGCTGGGCGGTGCTGGCGCTGTTGGTGTCAGGGGAGAGCCGTTCACAGCAGCAGAGCGGAGCCCCTGGCTGGCAGGCCAAGGTCGGTTGGGTGGGAGCAATGGCGGGGTTGGTTGTGCTGCTGGGGCAACCCTGGCTGCAGCCGGGACTGCAGGTGATCCACAGCGAGCGCAGCGCCTTCGGCCTCAACCGGATCGTGGAATACCAAACTGAGCAGGGATCCTTTCGTGGCCTTCTGCACGGCACCACTCTACACGGCAGCCAAAACTTGGATCCGGAAAAAGCGCTGGAGCCGCTGACCTATTTTTCTCGGTCTGGGCCGGTTGGGCAGGTGTTTGCGGCGTTCAGAGCCCAGACTGTGGATCCCACGCCCGCCATTGCGGTGTTGGGGCTGGGGATCGGCACGTTGGCCGCCTATGCCGAGCCAGGGGATGAGTGGACGTTTTTCGAGTTGGATCCCACCGTGGCCGATTGGGCGAGCCGCTATTTTTCCTATCTCCGGTGGGCCCAGACGCGGGCGCGGGTGCAGGTCATCCTCGGTGATGCCCGGCTCAGCCTCAAGGGGATCCCAGAGGGCAGCTATGACCTGATGGTGATGGACGCCTTCAGCTCTGACGCAGTGCCGGTGCATTTGCTCACGCAAGAGGCTTTGGCCCTCTACCTCAGCAAGCTCAAGCCCCAGGGCTGGCTGCTCTTCAACATCACCAACCGCCACCTCGACTTGGCCCCGCTGTTGGCCGGCCTGGCCGGATCCCTGCAGCTTCACGCTTGGCACCAAGACCACCGGGATCTCTCCCCTGAGCAACGCCAGGCGGGGCTGGCCCCTTCCCACTGGGTGCTGTTATCGCCGCGCGACGCTTCGACGACCGCCTCAGCAGGGCAGAGCCCTTTGGCCCAAAACTCTGGAGTCCTGCAGGAACTGGATCCCTGGCAGCCCCTTTTGCCCCAGGCCGGGGATCCCGTCTGGCGGGATGATTTTTCCAACCTGCTGCAGGTGATCCGCTGGCCTTGGATCCCTTTGCTAAAGGGTATCCAGATCCCCAGTTTTGGATAGGAATCCGGCTGTTATCGCTATGCAACGCTTCGGCGAATGCATTAGGGTTGGGGAGGAGAAAAGTTAAAGAAATCTTTACAACTCGAAGTTGGTATGAGTTATGATTGTTTGCAACGTAACTGATGTCTGCTCGGGAGTCCGGCCCATGTCTCCTCTGCAAGCCCTCACTGGCAATCCTCAAACCACCATGGCTGAAACCTCTGCGGCTCGTTTCGTGGCAATCGGGGGCAGCTTGCGGCCCAATTCCCTGACGTACCAGGCGCTGGAGGTGGCGCGGCGCGAGTTTGAGAAGTTGGGGATCCCGTTGCACATCCTCGATCTGCGGCAGATGAAGTTGCCCTTTGTGGATGGCTCGGAGTCCTATGCGGATTATCCCGATGTGGCAGTCCTACGAGCAACCATGAAGCGGGCGGATGGGATCATCCTAGCCAGCCCGGAGTACCACGGCGGCATCAGCGGCAGCCTGAAAAATGCACTGGATCTGTTGAGTTTTGAGCAACTGGAGGGTAAGGTCTTTGGGTTAATCAGCGTTTTGGGCGGCGAGAGCAACAGCAATACCCTGAACCAGATGCGCTTGATTGTGCGTTGGGTGCATGGCTGGGTGATCCCAGAGCAAATCGCCATCGGTCGGGCTTGGAACGCTTTTGACGAGCAAGGCAATCTCAAAGACGAGAAGCTACAACAGCGCTTTCAACACTTTGTCCAGAGCTTGGTGACCCATACTCACAAGCTGCGCGGGATCCCAGTTGTGAAGCCTTCCCACAATTAACCCCAAATTAATTACTTAATCACTTACCAAAAAACTGGGTCTAAAGCCCCGCGCTTTAGGGCGGCTGTGTGCTATGCTGCCCGCAGCGGCAGGGTAATCAACCGCTCTATTCGCGTAAGCGGGCCGTAGGCCTTAAGCCCAACAGTCTCACGACTGGATGCAACCTCAATAGGTTTTTTAGTTGTTGTTCGCAACGGCACCTAAGGGCATAAGGATTCTGTCCCGCTGGCGCGAGAGGAAACCGCCCTGCGCTTGCATCAGTGGCGCGTAGCGCTTGGGGGAACGCCTGGGGAGATGAGCACCGCTGTTGTGGAGGGGCAACCCAACACGGCAAGTTGTCGCAGAACCAGGAACCGGAATCCCCTGCCTTTAGGCGGGGGAGCATGTCAAAGACTTCGGCTGCCCCTATTGCTACCCAGCCTTTCATCTGGGGGCTATAGTTGTTTCAAACAGCAACAAGTCCGGGCTCGCTTCTCCTCGCTTTTTTGTGTCAGTGTTGCCCAGTAACAAGGAAGCAGGGAGACGAGAAGGCTCATAACAGAGACGAGCTGAAGTCTGGCTGATACGGCATTGGCTTGCAGAGGAACCTGCGGAATAGATCCACACAGGTATGGTTCAGTCTGTTCCCCCTTATTCTTCGGATAGAGCTGGGTCAATATCTCCCCTGGTGGCCCTGCAAGCGACATTGCAACAGATGCGAGAGCAAACGGATGCCAATGGGCTGATTCAGCTCACCCTCGACTATGTCGGGGCGGTGTTTGGGGCGCCGCTGGTCTGGCTGGCCTTTTACGATTATCAAAATCACCAGTTGGTGGGTCAGGGGGGAGTGACCCTTCTTGAGGATCAAACCCTACTGCGGGCGGTGCATCCTCTACAGCCGGGGGAGATCCTGGAGCAGGTGGTGATCGAGCAGCGACCGATCAGCCTGCCCGACCTCTCTCAGGAACCGCGCATGGGCATTTGGCAGCGGGAGGCCAGGCGACTGGGCGGGATCCAGGGCTGTTTCATTTATCCCTTCTCGGCCTACGGCCCGCTGTCGCGAACGGCAGTAGGACGGCGGCGCTGCTTGGGGATTCTGATGCTGGGATCCCAAATGTGGGGGGTTACCACCCGTGAGGACGAAAAGGCTCTCCTGGGGATTTTGCTGGGGCAGTTGGCAGCCTCTCTGCAGGAGTTGGAAAACGCTTGGCAGCAGCAGACCGAAAAGCGCCTTGAGGATCCACTCCTGAGGTTGGGAACGGCGATGCGCCAGGCGGGATCCCTGCAGGAACGGGTCAGCTGGGTGAAGCAAGAGCTACAGTCTTTCCTGGGCGCCGTCCACATTCAGGTGTATTGGCACGAGCGCAGCCAGGGGCAGTTCGTCCCCCATGGAAGCGCCCCCAAAGCTGTTGGCAACAGCGGGGGGACGGAGTCCTCTCAGCCCCCTGTTCCCAAAGGGGCTAAAGTCGGAGCAGGGCCAACAGGGGAGGTCAGCCTTTCGCTGCGGGAATTGGGGGACATGTACTACACCCTCGCCGATGGCCAGGTGGTGGTGGGCGGCACAGGGACGACTCGCTCTGAGGTTCCCCCCAAGCTGATGCAGCAGTTGCGGGCCCAGGCCGTTTTGGCGGCCCCGATTTTGCTGGAAAAGGATCTGCTGGGGTTCATCTGGGTGCAATCGGATGTGCCCCGTACCTGGCAAGCCGCTGAGCGACAGTTGGTAGCTGCTGCCGCCAATGGGTTGGCCTTGGCTGCCCCCCTAGAAAATCTGGATCGCCGCATTCGCCAGTTGGCCGATGACCAAGAGTTTGTGCAACAGGTGGGCCGCTCGCTTTACAACCCGGCGGAGCTGCAACAGGCTCTCCAGCAAGCCGTTGTCGGCCTGGCCCAGCGCCTGAAAGTCGGTGCAGTGGCCGTGTTGACGGTGGATCCCGACAGCCCCATCCCCCGCCTCTTCTACGAGTACCGCAGGGAAGGCAAGCAGACTTTGCCACAGCAGCTCAGCCCTCTGAGCGACCAGGACTGGCAGGATCTCATGCGCAGCGAGGTGGTCGTGGCAGAAAACTACGACCAAGATCTGCGCCTGCTCTCTTGGCGGCAGGAACTGGCAGGGGTTCGTTCCTTGATGCTGACCCACACCGGGGTCGGCGGTACCGCCACCACACCTGTGGAAGGGCTGCTCTTGGTGTTGCATCCCCAGCTACGGACCTGGAGCCGGGAAGAGCGGCAACTGCTGCGGGGGATCGCCCAACAGGTGGGGGTGATCCTGCGGCAAATTCGGTCAGAACAACGCCGGCAACGACAAGAGCAATTGCTCAAGGGCCTGATCGCCACTTGTTCAACCTTGCCAAACTTGGCCACCTTGTCAGATCTGTACACCACCACCGTCCGACAGACGGCCCAATTGCTGGGGATCCCTCTGGCGCTGGTGGTCAGTTGGCAGCCGGGGGAAAGCCGGGCTCAGCTCCAGGGGCCTTTTACTACCGCTGCCGGGACGGAGACCGGCTCCACCGAGATCGACCTGCAAGATCCCCTACTGGCCTACGCGCTGCAGTCGGCAGAACCTCTGCCGCTCACCCAGGAGCAGATCCCCCCTGCCAGCCGCACTTGGCTCAGTCGCGTCAGCGGTGCGGAGCACTTTGCTGCCGGCCTGGGATCCTGGCTGCTGGTGGCGCTGGGGGAGACAAACTCCTCGCAGGCGGGAGCTTTGGGAGTTTTGATCTTGGGGGCAGAAGCGGGCAAGGTTTGGGATCCCGACGAGCGGGCGGCTGTGATGCTGATCGCCCAGACCTGCGGCTGGACGCTGCGGCGCTTGCTCTGGATGCAAACTTTGCAAGAGCGGCAGGAGGTGCTCAGGGAGTTGAACTGGTACAAGCACCGCCGCCTGCTGGATATGCAGAATGCCCTTCTGGACAGCCTGCACCGCCTGGGTCAGGTGCCGGAGATCCCCGGAGACGAAGCCACCCGCTGGCAAAAGGTGGTGGAGATCGGCAGAGGGCTGCGGGATCTGACCGTCTCCACAAGGCCGTTGTTGCAGTCGGAAACTTGGCAGGTGCAGCCGCAGTCGCGGTCGGTGCCCTTGGCAACCTTGGTGCGCAAAAGCCTACGCCGAGTGGAGGCCCTGACCCAAAAACGCAAGTTATGGCCGCGGGCCCATGGGGACATGAGCCTTACCATCCAGGGGGATCCCGAACGACTGGAGATGGTGCTCTGGGAGGTGTTGACAGCCGCTATTTTGCGCAGCCCGGAAGAGGGGCGGCTGGATCTGTGGAGCCAAGCCAGCGTTCGCGACAGCGGTGCGGAGCCCTTTGGCTATGCAGAGCTGCTGGTGGTGGATCAGGGCAGCTTCGACCCTCACCTGATGGCCGCCCTTCAGTTGGATCCGAACCAGGTGATCTACGCGGATCCTCTGCTCAAGTCGCCTCTATCGGTAAGTCCTGGTCTGGAACTCAGCCTGTGTCAACGGGTGGTGCAGCGGATGGGGGGCCAGCTCTCCTTTTACCTCTCTTCCGATGGGCGTTGTGTCTCTCGGCTGCTCCTGCCGATGGGCAGCGACGAGCCCCATCCCCCTGGGTAGGAAAAAGCTGTGTTGCCGGTCACCTTAGGGGGACAAGGTTCTGAGCAGCCAAAACAGGGGCAGTAGAGCCAGTAGGCCGCGATCCAGCCGCCGCAGTTGTAGGCGGTGCCAGCGCAGGGGATGGTCTGGGCCGGTCAGCCCACGGGCCTGCATCGCCATAGCCGTCTGTTCGGCACGCAGGAGCAAGTTTTCAAAAAAGCGCTCCACCAAGGCCAGCAGGGTTTGCATCCCGCCCCGGAAACTCAGGGATCCCCAGCGCACATCCCGAGTTCGCACCGCCCGCGTCAAGTTTTGCACCTCTTCCATCACCAGAGGCAGAAAGCGTAGCGCCAAGGTGAGGGTGAGAATTACTTCGGCAATCGGCCATCTCCAACGCTTGAGAGGCTGCAACCATTGGCCGATCCCCTCGGCAATTTCTTCGGGGGCCGTGGTCAACAGAAACAAATGGGTAGCGTAGAGCAACGTAAAAATGAGGGTGCCCAGCCGCAGCGCCACCGATAGAGAACGGCGGGAGACCTGAAAGGTTCGTCCCAATAGGGAAAACTGAACCAGGCGGTAGCGATAAGAAGTTTGCCAGGCACGGGTTTGCGCCCGCCAGGCACGGTCTGGGGATCCCTGTTCTACAGCCAAAAAGGAATCCCTCCCGCTGTCGCGAACAGAGCGCTCGGCACCGCTAACGGGAATCAGCCCATAGCCTACCACCTGCATATCCTGCCGTTGCGGCTGCGGGAAAACCCCCAACCCATCGGGGGCCAAGCTGGTGATTCCAAAGGTGAGCAGGCTCAGGGCCAGCACCAGGGAGAGTTGGCCTGACCAAACCCGGCGCGGCAGACGGGCCGCCACAGTTAGCAGCAGAAGAGCCACCACCACAGCCAAGCGCCAACCATTGCCGGCCAGAATGGGGCTGAGGAGAAAGCTAAGCAGCCAGGCCAGCTTGACTCGCGGATCCAGGCAATGTAGCCAGGTGCGAGGCTCTTCCAGATAAATCCCCAGCGGGGCATTGCGCAGAATATCCACAACAGTTGAGAAGGAAGCAGACTATACCCCTTAAAAGGGCGGGACCGAGAACTCCGTCCCCGTAGCGCGGTCGCAGCAGCGTTGCGGAGCAATAACAGCTGGCAGCAAGGGAGAGCTAGAGCCGTTCCACCAGACGGGTGGAGCCCGACTGGGCGGCGACCCATCCCCCCAGAGCCCCATCTCGCTCGATGCGCAGCCAGACGGGCACTTGTCCCTCACCGGCCTGCACCTCCACCACCCGCAGCAGGGCTTGGCGTGGGGCTGTCCCGACAATGGCTCCCGTCAGGCTGGGTTGCTGGCGAATGTTGATGCCATCGTTGGAGACCACCCGCACCTGTTGTACTCCTTGCCACTCCGCCAGAGGGCCGGTTAGCTCAGGCGGGGGAGTGAGTTCCGTCTGGCCGGGATTGTTGTTCGCGGAGGCGTCGCGTAGCGATATGTCAACCGGCGGCTGCTCAATTTGCACCTGGGGTTGCTCCAGCGGTGGTGCCGGCGGCGGCGTGAAGAGGCCCCGCAACATTTGCCAGATGACCAGCAGGGAGAGAATGCCCACACCAACTACCCCGGCCACTCGCGTCAGCGGTGCGAAGCCCACGGCGGGAAGGGCAGGACGCTTACGGGATCCCAAGCGGCTGCGGCGGTAACGTTCCACTTCCTGCATTCCGCTCACGCCAGCTCCCTCCCGCTGAGGGGAACGGTCTTGGGCGCGTTCGCGCCAGCGGTGCGGAGCACTAGAACTCTCATCGGCAAGAGAAGAGACGCCTGCTTTGGGGGTGCTGCGGTAAGAGGGCAAATCCGAGAGGCGCGGGGGTTCTGGCACCCCCTGTTGCCAAGGGGCGGGTGGGCGATACAATTCCTGGGTTGGCTCAGGACCCACCACGGCAGGCAAATGAGGTGGGGGATGGGGGACTTGTTCGCGACAGCGGTGCGGAGCACTGGGAGAGAGCATCCCTGCCGGCGGGTCTTCGCGGCTGGGCATTTCGTCCAGGTAAGCTTGTACTTGGGGGTTGTCGAAGTAGGCTTGCAACGTCACTTGGGCGGCTTCCAGACCGCGGAACTCCGGGAACACCTCCTCCTGAAACCATTTTTCTGTGAAGCGGCACAGACCCGGCAGATGGTCGGGAGAACCGGCGGAGTGTTCTTCGATAAACTGCAAGGCCTCTACTTCTTGGGTGGAGCGCAGATGGGCGAGCGCGTCTTCGGTCTGCCCCAGCAACAGACTACAGATGGCCTGCTCCAGATGCACATCCTGCCGCTGCGCCAGACGAGCCAGGTAGCCGCGAGCACGCCGCACCAGAGCCGGGCGGTTTTCCAGATAACCTGCCGCCAGCAACACCTGCACGGCCAAGTAGGCGGCCACCATCGAGGGACGCTCAGCCTCCCGCTCGAACAGCTCTTGCTGTTCTTTGAGGGTGAGGTGGCGACGTACCCGTTGGATAAAGCGCAGGAAATCTTCGGTGCTGAGGCCAGAGCCATCTTGCCCCATCCCCTCGATGCCGCCCCGTTCGTCCAGCATGGCTTTGAGGAGAGCCAGTCCCTGCTGTCGCTCCCCGTTCCCATCAGCGGTGTGTCTTCCAGCTTGGGCGGGAACACTTTGGCTGAGGAGTTGCAAAATGCGATAGGGACGCAGCTTGCCCAAATCGATACGGATCTCCGCTTGCATCTGCGGAAAGGCCTGATACTCCTCCAGCTCCGCCAAGCCCGCCTGTAAAGAACGCGCCGCCTCTTCGTAGGATCCCTGTTGCCAGGCTTCTCGACCCAGTTCCAGACGAGCGATGGCCCGCGCCAAAATGGCATCGGAACGAGCAGGGTGGCCCTGCTCCAACAGGTGTTGAGCCAAGTCCAACGCAGCCTGGTACTCTCCGGCTTCGCAATACAAGCACAGCACTCCCGGTAGGTGCGCCTCCTCCACCGTCAAGGTGGGATCCGTTGGCATGAGGTGTTCGTCGTAGTTTCGTCGTGCCTCAGGGTTCAGCAGCACAGAAGCCGCCTCTTGGATCATCTGGGCGCGAGCTTCCACAGCCTGTGGCGAGAACCCCGACAGCCAGGAGCGCTCGCCCGGCTTGAGATCGATCCGCTCCCGATATGCCTGTTCAATCTGATGCTCATCTGCCCGTGCCGACAGCATCAAAACCCGATAATAGTCGAGGGGCACCCGCACCGTCATGGTTTTTGTCCGCGCTCTCCTGTTCGTGCCAGCGGGACGGAGTCCTTGGACAACTTACCCGCATCGACTTAACTGTAGTCCTTTTCGTGGGTAAAAGGGATCCCCCCTCGGGAATCGCTGCTCCGCCCCTACCAGTTCCAGCTACCCGGCTCTCCTTTGAAAGGGCCTACGACCTTTGAGGTGATCCAACCGCCGTAGAAATCTCCGGGTTGAGGCCGGACTCGTTCTCCACCTACCCGGCACTCCTGCACACGGCCTGGATAAAAGGCAAGGTAGTCGCGGATGGGCAAAAACGCCGGGCTGGGATCCGGATAGCTCCAGGCGGCATCTACGGCTGTTTGGGATCCGACCTGAACTGTCCAGTAGCAGGCAGCCCCTTTGAACTCACAGAAAGAGGTGCGAGAGCTGGGGCGGAGATACTGCAGTCGAACGTCGGTGGGGGGAATGTAGTAGGTGGGCGGGTGGCTGGTTTCCAGGACGCGGTAGCAACGGCGGCTTTGGGCAATGAGCTCGCCATTGAAGAGAACTTCCACCAGTTCTGTGGTGGGCTCCAGACGAGGTGGGCGCGGATAGTCCCAGACAGATTCTTGTCCTGGATGGGGAGAAATCGGTTGGGGAGACATGGGTCAATATCTTCAATATCTAAAGCAGACGGGTGGCCTCTACCAGTTTGGCGTACTGGATCAGCAGCAAAGACTGTTGCTCCGGCAGCGGCTGAATAACCCCCTGCTGCTGCAGACGGCTCAGTACCGCCAGGGCTGTCTCCCGGCTAACTTGGCTGATATCGGCCAAATCCTGGGGGGGAGGGTAGACAATGCGCATCCCCTGGGCGGTCTTCTCGCCAAAAGCTTCCGCCAGTTGCACCAGCGTATGCACCACTCGCAGCGGGGGGCTCTGCTGGTCAAGATCCGCCTGCAAGTTGGCCAGGCGCAGGCGACGGGAGAGGCTGCAGGCCAGCTGGTAACACAGTTGCGGCTCCCGCAACATCAGCGCTTTGAAGGTTGCCGCCGGGATCCCGGCCACCCGCAGCGGGGTTAGGGCCAGCACATCTCGCGAGCGGGGAGCTTCGTCCAGTACCGCCATTTCCCCCACCCAAGCGCCCGGCCCCAGCAAGGCAAGGGTTTTGGTGCTGTCTTGCGCCCGCAAAGCCCGCCGCACCTTAGCCCAGCCGGCGAGGATCAGATAAACTACGCTGCCCCAGGCATCTTGCATGAAGAGGGCCTGTCCCGCCGGGATATCCCGCAGCTTGACCTGGGATCCCAGCCATTGCAAGGACGTTGCCGAAAGTTCGGCCAACATGGGTACCGCCTTGAGCTCGGAGAGGACGGCAACAGGAGCATCGGAAGCCATGGCGGGTCGGACGTTTCACCATACCGCAAGCCCACTGTAGCCCAGTTACCAACTCAAGAGCTATCCTGCAATCCACCACCCCGCCATGTGCGCCAAGATCTAGTGAGGAGGTGGTCTTGCTGTGGAGTCTTGCCGGTATGGCCCTCAGAGCCTCTAGAGCTACCCTGCGGTTGAGGGTGGGGGGAACCCAAACTCTGCCATTTCGTCTGGGCAACAGAGGTTCTGTCTGGGAGGGGATCCCTCCGCTGTTGTTGTTAGAACTTATGGATGCCTATGGATGCTGCCCTCAGCGACATCAGTGGCCAGCGCTGGTCCGTCTTGGTGAAGAACGTGCCTGTGCGGCCCGAAAAGCTCGCTGATGTGGATCTGGTGCTGATCTGTCAGCAGGGATCCCAGCCCCATCGGGAGGCTTTTGCCGAGTTGATGCGTCGCCATCAGGCCCATGTGGACAAGGTGCTCTATCATCTTGCCCCGGACTGGCAGGACCGGCATGACTTGGCCCAGGAAGTTTGGATCCGGGCCTACCACCACCTGAAACGCCTACAGGAGCCGGCAAAATTTCGCAGCTGGCTGGGGCGGATCGCCACCAACCTGTTTTACGACGAGCTGCGCAAGCGCAAACGACAGCAGCAGCCCCTTTCTCTGGATGCGCCGATTCAGATGCGGGATAGCGAGATGGAATGGGAGCTGCCCAGCGAGAGCCCCAGTCCCCATGAGCACCTCGCCACCTGCGAGTTCTACGAGCGATTGCACCAAGCCGTCCGCGACTTGCCGCAGGCCTTTCGCCAGACAATCCTGCTGCGGGAAATTCAGGGAATGGCTTATGAGGAAATTGCCGAGATCACAGGGGTGTCTTTGGGCACTGTTAAGTCTCGCATTGCCCGCGCCCGCGCCCGCCTACAATCCACCCTAAAACCCTACCTTAATGGTGAATGACCATGGTTCGCGGCAACCCCAACCCCGACCCCAGGGATCCCCAGCAAGAGCTGCCGGTGGTGGATGAGCGCTTTGAACAGTTGAGCGCCTACCTGGACGGGGAATTGTCGTCCCAGGAAGCGCGGCAGGTGGAAGATTGGCTGGCCAGCGATCCTCAGGCGCGGCAACTGTACAGCCAACTGGCAGCTCTGCAGGCCGGTTTGGCCAATCTCAAGGCCCCAACCTTGAACTCCACCCAGACGGAGCTGTTGATTAGCCGTGTGTTCGCTGAGCTGGATCGGCGGCCAATGCTCGACCTGGGCTGGCGGCAACGTAAGGGCACCCCTTGGGGACGGGTGGCAGCGGCTGTAGTGGCCTTGGCAGGGGCGGGCTGGGCGGGATGGCGTTGGTCTCATCCCCAGCCTTTGGTATCGCTGGAAGATCCGCCGGTGCGCGTGGCCATCGTGCCTGCCTCTGCTCGTGTTGCCCAACGCTATCTTTTCGAGGCAGGGCAAAAACAAGATGCCTACTCGATTTTGTTTGAGGCAATGCCCGACCGTGGATCTCGCTCCGCCAACGGGACCGGAGCCGTTCGCATCAATGGGACGGAGTCCTTGGTGGGCTGGGAATGACCTGAGCAGGCTTGAGAAAGACTGAGGAGCGCAGGGTGGAAAAAGCAGTTCGCTGGGCTTGTGGGCTAGGAGTCTGCCTTTGGCTATGCAGTCTGGGATCCCTGTCGGCCCAGGCAGATCCCAGCAGTAGCCATCTGGCAACGCCGTCCGCGCCGGCGGGACGGAGTCCGAAGCAGTTGCACTCCTCTCCCAGTGGACAGGAGCCTGCCCCCCAGCCCACAAACCTGCCTTCACCCGGATCCCGTCTCACCCCTGCCCCCGATCAAAACCAATGGACCCCTCCCAAGACGGAGCTATCGCCCTTTCCGGATTTCCCCCTCCTCAAGGAGTTGGATCCGTCCCCGCCAAGCTTGGCCGACCTGGGCATCCATTGGGATCGCTTGGCCCTGCTGCCGGATCCCGAGCTGGCAGAGGAAATGGATGTGGAGTTCAGCCGCCGTCTAGCCCGCCTAAACCGGCAAATTGCCAACCAACAAGAGCGCCTCTACCGCCTTTTGCAAACCTGGGACTCCGACGAGGCCGATATCCGCCAAATTCAGGCCCAACTGAGCCAGTTGCGGACAGAACGGGATCGCCTAGCTCTGGAACACCTGTTGATGCTGCGGCAGTTGCAAGAGAACTTCGCCCTACCTCTACCCGACCGCTCGGCTGCCAGCTCTCCCTGAGGAGTCCTTGGGTTCGGGTTATGATTGAGCAAGGGCAGACGCAACCCCCAACGGAGCTGAGCGATGGCCAAAGTGCCCAGCAACCCAGACATTGAGCAATTAGCTGCTGCCATTGGTAAAGAAGTTTACATCGATGTGGCCCGCTGGCATCTTTACCTGCGCGATGCCCACCTGCATACCCTTTTGGCGGAGCGACTGGCACCCCAGGTGATGGCAGGCAAGGTGGATGAGGACGCCGTCACAGAGATCTTGCAAGGGATCCCGGTGAAAGTGGGGGGTGGGCGCAAAGAATTGCCCCTGGCCGATCTCCTGCCGATGCAAAGCCTGCTTAACCTGCTGGACGTGCTGGAGGAGTTCAGCCGCAAATGGGCCCAATAGAGACCAATAGAGAGTAGAGCGGTGCATCACCAGTCTAAACCTATGCGGCCTGGCCCCTGGCTCAAGCTCGGCAGCCTTATTCCGCTGCTCTGGCTGTTGTCGGCCTGTCAGGGAACCGAGTGGGGAGAACGGCTGGAGCGCGCTGTACGCCCAGTAGGTCTGCCCACAGCCCAACCTGAGCTGCCGGCATCTCCCTCGCCTCAACCTTTGCCGGGATCCATCCCACCCTCTATCTCGATCCCCACTGCTCCCACCCCTTCCTCACCCCTGCCCAGCCCGGACAGCAGCCGCTTTACAGACTTGGAGCCCGGATCTCTGGTGGCCCGTTCGGTGGGATACCTAGATCGGTTGGGAGTTTTTGCCGATATCTCCAGCAGCGAATTTCAGCCGCAGCGCAGCGTTCGTCGCGGAGAATTTGCCCGTTGGCTGGTGCTGGCCAACAACGCCATCCACGCCGACGAGCCCAGTCGGCAGATCCGCCTGGGATCCCCCTCGGAACGCCCCCTCTTTTTGGATGTGCCGGAAGAGGATCCCAACTTTCGCTACATTCAAGCCCTGGGAGCTGCCGGCATAATTGCCGGAGATGCCAATCGAGAGTTTCGCCCCAACAGCCTGCTGTCCCGGGCGGAGTTAATCCGCATGAAGGTGCCCCTGGACTTACCTCCCGGCCAGATCAAGGGATCCCGAGCGGAGCTGGAGGAGCGCTGGGGGTTCACCGATGCGGCGCAAATTCCTCCTGAGGTTGTTCCTGCTCTAGTAGCGGATCGCAGTCTGGAGAATGCCTCCACCGTGCTGCGCACCTTTGGCCCCATCCGCACCTTCAACCCCTTCGAGCCGGTTAGCCGCGGGGAAGCCGCCATCGCCCTGTCGGCTTTTGGGGAACGAACGGCCCAAGACGCCATACCCCAGCCGCCAGCCTTGCCAGACCCAACCCCTGAGCCTCAGCCTTCTCCCCCTGCCGCAGAACCGCAACAAACGGCCTCTCCTGAGCCGGATCCCACCCCTGCCTCTCCCTCGGATGCTGCTGATGAGCCCCCTGGGCAGACCCGACCCAACCCCCCGGAAGTCGCCCCAGGAGAGGGTAGGATCGTCACGCCGGGTAAGCCCTAACCCTGAAGTGAGCGAGGGTCCCATCGGCGTATACTGTCCAGGTTTTATCAGCAGATGGAACACCTCAGAGCTCCAGCAGGGATCCCTGCTACGGCTCTTACAAGGAGCAAAAGGAGCCATAACAATAAAAACTATCCCTAACTCCCTTCGGGAGAGGGGCTGTACAGCGCAGAGGACTTCCGCCCCCATTCCCCAGGCGGCTCTAGCTCTTGCCAGTCCCCTGAGCGCCCCTCTGCCGGGGAAAACCCTTGCCGCCCATAGCCTATAGAATGGGGGAAGCCAGCCTTGGAAAACCTGCAGGGATCTCAACTGTGTCCGCCATTGTTCCTGAAATCCGTTCTGCCGATCTGCTGCGCTACACCGTGATTGGGTCGCGGCGGCCCAGCGTGTACTTTTGGGCGGTGGCGCTGACGGGGGGAGGGCTGGGCTTTACCTTGGCCGGCCTTTCCAGCTATCTCCACCGCAATTTGCTCCCCTTTTCCGATCCCGCCAGCCTGGTGTTTATTCCCCAGGGCATTGCCATGCTCTTTTACGGGGTGCTCGGATCCCTGGCGGGGCTATACCAGTGGCTGAGTTTGTATTGGAACTTGGGAGGCGGCTACAACGAGTTCGACCGGCGCACGCAAAAGATAACGCTGGTGCGTCAGGGCTTTCCGGGCAAAAACCGTGAAGTCCGCCTGGAGTATGACTTTGCCGATGTGCAAAGCTTACGGGTGGAGCTGAGAGAGGGGCTTAACCCCCGCCGAGCCATCTACTTGCGGGTGAAAGGACGTGGCGACATCCCCCTCACCGGCGTTGGGCAGCCGCCTTCTTTGGCCGAGATTGAAAACCAAGCCGCCGAGATTGCCCGCTTTCTTAATGTCAGCCTAGAGGGTATTTGATCCCTTCTCCAAGATCCCCGTTGCTCTAACCACACCCTACCAGTCGACCTAAGCGAGAGGAAGTCCTGTGATCGTGCGACGGTAAGGTCATTGAGAAGGGGCTGGAACGGCGAAGTCAAATAGAGTTAATGCGGCGAAGCAGCATACTTTTGCTTCTATCTTACAGTAGATTTGACTTGCGACTAGTCAAAAAGCAAACCCAATGACAGCACAGGTACAACTTGAACTACAACTTGAACAAAGTATCCACGAGGTAGCGAAGCCGAGCAAGCCAGAATTGGTATGGAAGTCCAGTGATGGATTGTCCTGCCTGTACCATGGTGATAGTTTGGAACTCATGGCTTCGCTGCCTGCTGAGAGTGTGGACTGTATTTGGACTGATCCCCCGTATAACCTTTCAAATGACGGGATTACCTGTGTTGCTGGGCGCATGGTTAAGGTGAATAAAGGCGAATGGGATCGTAGCAAAGGTGTTGAGCTAGATCATGAGTTTAATAAAGCTTGGTTGGCTGCTTGCTATCGCTTACTTAAGCCCACAGGTACCATATGGGTCACAGGTACTTTGCACGTTTATCCATCTGTTGGATTTGCTATGCAGCAGCTTGGGTTTCGGATTATCAATGACATTATTTGGGAAAAACCATCTCCACCTCCGAATTTAGGGTGCCGCTGCTTTACTCATTCAACAGAACTAATTCTTTGGGCGACTAAGGCATGTAAAGGAAAGGAGCGTTACACTTTTAATTATGAGCAAATGAAGGCTGAAAATGGCGGTAGACAGATGAAAAATATCTGGCGAATTCCTCCTCCAGGTAAAGCCGAGAAGGTTTATGGAAAGCACCCAACTCAAAAGCCGGTTGCTCTAGTTTCCCGATGCCTTCGCGCTAGTACTAACCCTGGCGACTTGGTTTTCGATCCGTTTGCGGGTTCCTCCACGACTGGAGTTGCCGCTTTGTTATTGGGTCGGAGGTTTATTGGTTGTGAAGCAGATGCACGCTATGTTGAACTATCAATTAGACGATTGAGCAACCTTGTTTGACTAAGTTGCCACCTGCATTGAAGCAAGACTGTCTATGGAAAGGGCAGAGGCGGTTAGCAGGCTCACTACGTTGGTAGGTCAGGATCTACGGCAGCTAGCAGACCAACTTAACGTCACGGTTTGGAGCAAAGACAATAAGAAAAACAAAGGCTGGGCTGGTCATACGATTGAGCGTTACTTAGGCTTGGCTCTCAACTCATCTCGATCACCCAACTTTGGGAGCTGGGAACTAAAGCTAGTCCCATTAGTAGTTCGAGTAGTTCGAGGATCAAGGGTACTTCGGGTAAAAGAAACAATGGCAATCACTATGATAGATCCTGTGGAAGTTGAAAGTAGAGAGTTTGAAGAAAGTCACCTCTTCAACAAATTACAGAGAATCGTTGTCGTAGCACGTATATTCGAGAGCCAAGCAGATGAGCGTTCTATTGTTCACTCAGTAGCTTCCTTCGATCTTAATGACCCCGAAATTTACGATCAGGTGAAAGCAGACTACAACCTTGTTCGAGAAACAATAAGAACCAAAGGATTTTCAAGTCTTAGTGGCAAGATGGGAAAACTTGTGCAGCCAAGAACGAAGGGACAAGGTCATGGAAGTACCTCTCGGGCATTCTATGCTCGCAAAGAGTTCGTCGCGCACATCTTGGGATTGAGAGAGGACTGATCGATTACCTTGCCCGCTCCACCTTTCTGGATAATTTTATGCTAGTTGCGGCCTGTGTATCCAAAGACAGCTCCTCGCCTATACCTCGACAAGTAACCTGAGTTTCCCAACACCATACTCAGCACTGTGCATGGAACACTCCCTGAGGCCGAAGTGCAGAGAGATCAAGCTGCTTGATCCAGGGCTGATGAGGCAACTTTTTAGAGGGATGCCAAGCACTAAAGCTGTGGTCTCGAACGCTGCACAACACTTTGTCAACTTTGTGAAGACGAGGTGGGGAGAACCCCAAAAACTAGCCTTCGCCAGCTTGAGGAGAGGAACCCAGGGATCCCTCGACTGCCACCTGAAGTCTTGCCGACTCTGGAAGGAAGGCTTGTGCGGCTGGGAACCCCAAGAACGGGCTTTGCTCTACCGCCTGGATGGAGAGGGTAAAGAGGGGATTGGAGAGGATCCCGGCAAAGATGGTGGCCACCAAAGTGAACACCAGGCCCACCCGCAGAGCCTGCATGCCTTCCGCCTGCCAGTTGGTCCCAGGGTAATTTTGCACTGAAACCGACATCTCTTGCGGCTCTTTCACCACGATGGTTTTCACCACCCGCACGTAGTAGTAGATGGAGATGACGCTGGTGACCAACCCCACCAACACTAGGGTATAGGCCCCTGCCTGCCAACCGGCCCAGAACAGGTACAACTTGCCGAAGAAGCCTGCCAGAGGGGGCAACCCACCCAACGAAAGCAGACAAATGCTCAAGCAAAGGGTGAGGAAGGGATCCTTTTGGTAGAGGCCGCTGTACTCGCTAATTTCATCGGTGCCGGTCTTCAGGCTGAACAGGGTGATGCACAAAAAGGCCCCCAGGTTCATGGCCAAATAGACCATCAAGTAAAAGATCAAGCTGGCATAGCCTGCCTCGGTGCCCGCCACCAAGCCGATCAAAACGAAGCCCGCCTGTCCAATGGAAGAATAGGCCAGCAGCCGTTTGAGGCGGGTTTGGGCAATGGCCACCACATTCCCTAGCACCATGGTCAAAATGGCCAGCACCGAGAGCACCGCCCGCCACTCTTCCGTCATGGCCGGAAATACGGTGGCCAGAAAGCGCACCGCCAAGGCAAAGCCTGCTGCTTTGGATCCCACCGACAAAAAGGCCACCACCGGAGTTGGGGATCCCTCGTAGACGTCAGGAGTCCACTGGTGAAAGGGCACTGCCGCCAACTTAAACCCGATACCACCAATGCAGAGCACCAAAGCGATGATCCCTGCCAAGCCGGCATCCCCCATAGAGGAGGCGATGGCTTCCAGCTTCGTTTGCCCACCCGAAAGGCCGTAGAGCAGCGACATGCCGTAGAGAAAAATGGCTGTGCTGCTGGCCCCGATCAAGAGATATTTCAGGGCTGCCTCCGAAGAACGGGGATCCCGCTTGGTATAGCCGGCCATCAGGTAGCTGGCGATGCCCAGCGTTTCTAAAGATACAAACACTAGGATCAAGTCCGTCGCCCCGGAGAGGAACATGCCCCCCAAGGTGGCCGTGAGCAGCAACACATAAAACTCGCCTGTGGGCGCTCCGGACTGAGAGATGTAGCGCTCCGCCATCATCACGGTCAGTATCGCCGTCCCCACCACCAGGCCACGGAAGAGAATGCTGACGGGATCCGCCGCAAAGCTGCCCAAGAAGCTCTCCAACTGGGGCTGCTGCCATTGCAACACCAAGGTCACCAAGGCCCCGATCAAGCCAAAGATGGAGAGGGCCGGAAGACTTTTGCGCGCCGCCGAACCACCGACCAAATCCACCACCAAGACGAGCAAGAGGGTGAGGGTAACCACCACTTCTGGCCAAATGGCACCGGCATACAGGTTTCCGGTTGGGGCAAAGACATCCATAGGGGAAGACATGAAGACAGATGAAGGGGATCCACAGCCAGCATACCGCGATTTCCGGTCTCTCTTTCCGCTTCCGGCATCTCTTCTCCCAATCGTCTCCATCAGCACTCTCAATCCACGGGCTCAGTAGAGCTTGGCGCTGGAGGTGAGCACCAGCTTCAGGCGGGCGTGGATCAGATCCAAGTCCGCCAGCCCCAGGTCGATCTCCCCATCGATGACGATGCCGGTGTGGATCAGCCGATCCAACAGTTCCAGCACGGATCCCTCGCGGTGGGGTTGTCCGGGGTAGTAGTCCCCCTGGCGGGGCAGGAGGGTGCCCAGATCTCCGAGCTCCAGGTTCAAATCCGCTGGGTCGATCTCCAACAGGCTGCAGATTTGTCGAATTTGCTCCCGCAAGGCTTGTAGGCTGCTGCCGGCCCGCTCAATCTGCTCTGCAGAAAGGCGCTCGGCCTCCATTTGCCGCACCACCTGCGCCTCCATCAACTGCCGCAACAGCTCCACCAAGGTCAGCACCAGAGAGGCCAAACCGGCTTCCGGGCGTTTCCGGCCAGGGGTGGGCCGAGCCTGGCTCAAGTCTTCCGAGCTGGCGGGACTGATAGAAAAGCGCGGCGGGGGAGAAGAGGCAATCCAACGGTCAAAGGGCTGGCAAAGCTGTTCCAGGCTGAGCAAATGGAGACGGGGATCCCGAGCGGCCTCTTCCCTTTCCTCCGGCAGGTTGTAGCCCCAGTCGGCCAAAAACAAGAGAACCTGCTCCAGCTCCGGCACCGTCTGCACCTGGCGCAGCGTCTGCAGGCGATCCTCCACAAACCACAGCTCCTCAGCCGGCAGTTGGGCGGCAGCCAGTAGCCGCTGTAAAGTGGTGGCCTTGGGGGCGCGCACCTCCTTACCCAGAATGCGGTGGCGCGGCAGTTGGATCCCTTCTCGGCCCAAGAGCTGCTGGATAAACCGCCCCTCTTTGGTGCTGAGGATGGCCAAGCGCGGCTCCCCTGCAGCCTGAACCTGGCGTAGCCAAGCCGCCACCCCCGGATAAAAGCGGTGTAGCCCCAGCCACCCCTGCAGATCCTCTGCAATCCAGCGATCCCGAACGCCATCCAGCACTTGGGCCAAACCTAGCTCGGAGACCCCCACCTGCTGCAACAACCGCTGCCGCCAGCTGGGCCAGTCTTGGCGCAAGTCTTCCTCCCGGATCCCTTGCTGCAGCCCCCACAACAACAGAGGCATCTCCCAGCCGGTCTCGATCAGCGGGCGCAGACGGTCAAAAGCAGGACGCAGCGGCTCTAGCTGAGCAGGAGCCAGGCCCCACACCTGAGCACAAACGCGGCAGGAAGAGGCAAAATACTCCGCCCGCCCATCGCAGAGCACACCATCAAAATCCAGAACCAGAATGCGGGGGGACATTCGCCGGGGCCTAGCGAACTCCATACCTGAGTCCCCCTGGGGGCAAGTTGCAAAAATGGGGCCAGAGGCCAAGTTAATTTAACCAAACTGTTCCACCGGAGTGGCCCAACCTAATTGGATTCCGAGATGCGAACCGACTTGATCTCCACCGGTTTCAGGGGGCGATCCTGAGGGCCGGTGGGCGCAGTTGCAATTTTATCCAACACATCCTCTCCCTCGATCAATTGCCCGAAGATCGTGTAGTTGGGCGGCAGCGGGTAGTCGGCATGCATGATGAAGAACTGGCTGCCATTGGTGTTGGGGCCGGCGTTGGCCATGGCCAAAGTGCCACGGCTGTAGGGACGTTGCACCGGCTCATCGGGAAAGCGGTACCCCGGCCCACCCCGCCCCGTGCCCGTGGGATCCCCGCCCTGGATCATGAAGCCGCGGATCACGCGGTGAAAGATGACGCCATCGTAAAAGTGATCGTTGGCCAGAAAGACGAAATTGTTGACGGCCAGGGGAGCTTCCTGAGGAAACAGCTCCAGAACCATTGTGCCGGCGGTGGTCTCCATCGTGGCCGTGTAGGACTTGGCCGGGTCGATCACCATCGGGGGGGGATTGTTGTAGGTTTTCACGGGTTTGCCCAATTGTTGTGCCAGGAGCAAATCGCGAGAAGAATGCGGGCGGGCCAAGACAGGGAGAGCACTCAGCCCCACCCAAAGCACCACCATCAGCACAGCTAACTTCACCAGGCTGGCCAACTTAGATCGCGCACGCACAATTCTTGCAGGAAAGCTCCATCCCCATCGTACCAGGATTCTGTCCTAGCCTAATTTTCCCCGGACTTGGATGGAGGCTTGGCCCGCCGCACCAGCCAATAACTTACCGAGAGGGCCAACGTCGCTGCCCCCAACCCGATGAGATCTAACCCCCCCAGCTTCTCGAAATCGAAAATGATGATCTTGCGGGCCACCGCAATCAAAGAGGTGACGATCACCAGCTCCACCTGCACCACCTGCTTTTGCAAGTAGGCGGTAATGTTCTCCAGAATTTCCAGCGCAATCAGAATATTTAAAAAGAAGCCGAAGATCTCGATTAAAGTGGTGGAGAAAAACCCAGTTGGCTCGGTCAACAAATCTGCCACCAAGAACCGGGCCAAGTCCACCACTGCTACTACAATTAGCCCGATCATCAAAATTGACAGTAGCTTCGAGATCAGGCTTTCCAGGCGGGTGATGGCCCGCAAAAAGGGATCCTCCTCTTCTGTCTCGTGGGGATTGTGCAACAGCCACTTGAGAAACCGCATCACCAACCCCGACAGATCCAAACCCTTATGTCCTGATCCTGAGACAACATTATCCGTCCCAACCGTCTTGCCGGGAAGCAGGCAGGGATCCCTTGGGGCGATGATTGCGACACCGCTCAGAACAGTATTTCACCTCCGACCAACAGTCGGCCCACTTTTTGCGCCAGGTGAAGGGTCGCTGACAGGTAAGACAAATTTTGCTGGGCAAATCCGATTTCTTCCGTTGGCGTGGCATGGTGCACTGCAAAACAAGGTCAACTCTGTAGTCAGCTTAACAATCTTATTGGATGCTGACCGTTACCATCACGGGGGTGCTTGGCCTGCGCCCCACCTTAGCAAAAGCTAAATTCTGAACCTTCTGAGAAGAGAAACCGAGTAGCCTCTTGAAATCCGGCGAGATCTCTGCCCTGTGTCTGCAGGGATCCCTGAAGGAAGTTGGGTTTGCTGAAAGGTTAGCTGCCTCCATCCTGTACTGAGTAAAGTTCTTAACACCCGCTTGTGAACTTGAGCTTGAGTTTGTATGAAATCTCAACCGAATGGGACGAATGTAGCTGTTCAGAACTCTCCTCCTCCACTGAAGCGGGTTGAGGTACGGCTCAGCAAACCCGGCAACCGAGCGACCCAAGCCTCGCTTTCGGAAGACTCAGTGGGCGTATTTTTGCGGGAAATGGCTCGCTACCCACTCCTCAATGCCGAGCAGGAAGTGAAATTGGGACGGCTGATTGCAGAGGGGGGAGCCGCCGGGGAACGGGCGAAACGGGAATTGGTCAGGGCCAACCTGCACTTGGTGGTCTCGATTGCCAAAAAGTATTTGAATCGCGGTGTGCCGTTTCTGGATTTGATTCAAGAAGGCACCATCGGCCTGATCCGGGCCGCAGAAAAATTTGAGTGCGAACGCGGCTACAAGTTTTCCACCTACGCCTACTGGTGGATTCGCCAAGGGATCACCCGCGCCGTTGCCAATCAGGGGCGCCTGGTGCGGATCCCGGTGCACATGGTAGAAAAGCTCAACCAGGTGAAGCGGATCCGGCGAGATCTGACCGAAGCCCTAAACCGTCGCCCCACCCAAGCAGAGATTGCCAAAGCTCTAGAGATTTCCCCCGACAAGCTGGACGCTCTCTTAACCCTCTTGGAAGCCGGTCGCCAAACTCTTTCGCTGCATACTCCGGTCGGCAAAGAGGAAGATACGGAGCTGATGCAGCTTATCGAGGCCGCCAACGGCCCCACTCCCGAATCGCAAATGGACTTGCACCTGCTGTCTGCCCAACTGGAAGAAATGCTGGAGCAGCTCAGCCCCCGAGAGCAAGAAATCCTCAAGCTCCGCTATGGGCTGAAAGATGGCCACCTGCACACTCTCTCCGAAATTGGTCAGCTCTTCGGCCTGTCTCGAGAGCGCGTCCGACAAATTCAAGCACGAGCCATGCGCAAACTGCGCCATCCACGCCGACAGGAAATTTTGGCAGATTGGATGACCTCGTTTTAGGCAGTAGGCCACGGCTGCTCCACAGGCGAAACCCAGGATTCCGCAGCAGTTTATGTTCAGCAAAGCTCTGCAGAACCAGGACCAGAGGCGTGCCCCCACTTTTGGACAAGGGATCTGTCAACTAGCCCATCTTCTGCAACTGCAGGGGGTGAGGCTGAGGGCGGCTGCGCAGGGCAGCTTCGATCAACCCCAAAAAGAGGGGGTGGGGGCGGTTGGGGCGGGAGCGAAACTCCGGATGGAACTGGGTGGCGATGAAAAAGGGGTGGCTGGGCAGCTCGATAATCTCCACCAAGCGGTTATCCGGCGAGACGCCGCTGATGATATAACCAGAGTCCAGAAAAAGGCTGCGGTAGGCATTGTTAAACTCATAGCGATGGCGGTGCCGCTCGTAGATGATGGCCTCACCGTAGAGCTTGGCCGCTAGGGTATTGGGCATGATACGACAGGGATAGAGGCCCAGCCGCAGGGTTCCCCCCAGATCCTCTACATCTTTCTGCTCCGGCAGCAGGCTGATGACAGGGTGGGGGGTATCGGGATCAAACTCATAGCTATTGGCCCGCTCCAGGTGGGCAATGTGACATCCCCAGTCGATCACCGCGCATTGCATGCCCAGACACAGGCCCAGAAAGGGAATGCCCCGCTCCCTCACGTAGCAAATACTGGCCACTTTGCCCTCGATGCCGCGATTGCCAAACCCCCCTGGCACCACCACTCCATCCACGCCGGAAAGCAATGCCTCTGGTCCCCGCTCTTCGATCTCCTCAGAAGAGATCCAGCGCAGCGTGACGCCGGCATTGAGGGCCAACCCGGCATGGCGCAGGGCCTCGGCCACCGAAAGATAGGCATCCGTAAGGCGCACGTATTTGCCGACAATGGCAATCTCCACCTGCTCTTGGGGGTGGTGCAGCCGCTGCACCAGGAGCTCCCACTCCCGTAGATCTGGCTGCTGCGGATCCAAGTTGAGGATCTCCAAAACCCGCTGCGCCAACCCCTCCTGCTCGAGCACCAAAGGCACATCGTAGATACTGGGGGCATCCTGAGCCTGAATCACACATTCCACCGGCACATCGCAAAACTCGGAGATCTTCTCCTTGATCCCGCGGGGCAATGGCTGTTCGCAGCGGCACACCAACACGTCCGGCTGGATGCCAATGGAGCGCAGCTCCTTCACCGAGTGCTGGGTGGGCTTGGTTTTCATCTCCCCTGCCGCTTTGATCAGGGGCACCAGGGTGACATGCACATAGGCGACATTGGCGCGGCCCACATCCTTGCGAAATTGGCGAATGGCCTCCAAAAAGGGCAGAGACTCGATATCCCCCACCGTGCCCCCCACCTCCACCAGCACCACATCGGGGTTGGTCTCGCGGGCCACTCGCCGGATCCGCTCTTTGATCTCTTGGGTGACGTGGGGGATCACCTGCACCGTGCTGCCCTGGTAATCGCCGCGCCGCTCTTTGTGGATCACGGCCTGGTAGATGGAGCCGGTGGTGACGTTGTTGAGCTTAGACATGTTGGTGTCGGTGAAGCGCTCGTAGTGGCCCAAGTCCAGGTCGGTCTCGGCGCCGTCGTCGGTGACGAACACTTCTCCATGCTGGTAGGGACTCATGGTGCCGGGATCCACATTGATATAGGGATCCAGCTTCAAAATCGACACCGTGTAGTTGCGGGATTTGAGGAGGCGACCCAAGCTGGCCGCTACAATGCCTTTGCCGATGCTGGAGACCACTCCACCGGTGACGAAGACAAACTTGGTCATGGCCTGGATCCCTTCCCTTTTGCCTTTTGATTATGCCAGGGATCCCTCAGCGCAGAGAGCGGATGGGGCCGTTGTAGAGGATGGTGGTTTGAAAGGTGCGCCTGTCCACCCGCACCTGGGTTTCAATGCTGGGCTGGACAAAGCCGGGCTCTCCCCCCCGGAAGGTGAAGATCCAAGCATCTTCAAACTCTTCAAACGGCGAGTCGATGGCTGCCCCGTGCATGGAAGCTTCGGCGCGATAGCGCTGTAGGCCCCCATTGGCGATCTCGGCAGCTTGACGGGCCAGGTTTTTGGCGCGGTTGAGATCCCGGAAGTAGCGGCTGATCTCCTCAAAACTCCCCCTGGGCAGCGGTCGCTGGGGAGCAGGGGTTGCCGGCACAGGCCGGGGATCCGGCACAATGGGCAGGGTGGGAATATCGGGACTGGGGGGCAAGGGTTCGACGGGGATGGGAGTTCCAGAGGGGAAAAGAGGGGTGATCACCTGCGCTTGGGCAGCCCTTCCAGCCAGAAGGGATCCCCACAGGAGAGCCATACCGACGGAGCTGACAGTAGAGACAAGAAAAGTGGGCTTCATGGAGCCATTCCTCGCAAAAGTTCTGGGTTGAGAGACGCTGCAGCTCTTGAAGGGGATCCTATCGATTCAGTTCCTTACAACAGCAGAGTCAAAAGCCTCTCCTCTCCTTCCAACCCCGGTCACAGGCTTGGGTCGTTCACGCAACCTCGGCTGCTGTCAGCAATGTCTGCTAGATTTTTGGAGAGGATCCCTGGCCACAGTGGGAGGATCGGGGTTCAGCAGGAGCAGCCATGGAGTTCGTCACCCTCGCAGATGCAGGGCTAAGGTTGAGCCGGGTGGGCCTGGGCACTTGGGCGATGGGCGGCGGCTGGTGGGGCCCTTCCGACCGCCAGGAATCTTACACCACGATTCGCAAAGCCATTGATTTGGGCATAACCACCTTCGACACCGCTCCCATCTACGGACTGGGTGTTTCGGAGGAAGTGCTGGGGCAAGCGATCAAAGACTCAGGTTGCCGCGATCGGGTGGTTCTCGCCACCAAAGCGGGACTAAAGCGGGACTGGAGTGGACAAACAACAAAGTGGTGCGCAACTCCAGCCTGCCTTGCTTGGCCCAAGAACTGGAGGATTCTCTGCGCCGCTTGCAAACAGATGTGATCGATCTCTACCAAATTCATTGGCCGGATCCCTTGGAACCGATCGAAGAAACGGCGGCGTTTCTGGGGCAGTTGCTGCAGCAGGGCAAGATCCGCGCCATTGGGGTCAGCAACTTTTCCCCCGAACAGATGGATCGGTTTCGCCAGGTGGCTCCTCTGCACACCGCCAAGCCCCCCTACAACCTGTTCGAGCGGCAGATTGAAGCAGAGGTCTTGCCCTACTGTCGAGAGCATGACTCTAGTCAATAATAAGCTCAACTATACTGAAAATAATGTATAATATGTTCAGTACGGATTACTACCAGTTGATCTTTCTGTTTACTTTCGAGTCTGCCAACATGGTAGCCAAAGCAAAGCAGAAAATTGGTGGTAAGACGACACGGAAACTGCGCTTTGGGTATTCTACTCAAAGCTTTGCGGGATACCGCCATTCTGTTTGTTTCCAAACAGAATGCTATCGCTGCATAGTTGAACAGTGATGTTCAGCAGTGTTCAGCGTAAATGTATCAGCACGGCATTCACACTTTGGTGTACAGTCCCCTCTGCCGAGGTCTGCTGAGCGGACGGATGACGCCGCAAACCACCTTCCCCCCAGGGGACATGCGCGCCGGGATCGACCCCAAGTTTGTTGAACCGCGCTACTCCCAGTACCTAAAGGCGGCAGAGGCATTGAGCCAGTTTGCTCAGGATCGCTATGGCAAGACCTTGGCCCAGTTGGCGGTGCGCTGGCTGCTGGATCAACCAGGGGTGAGTGTGGCACTGTGGGGGGCGCGCAAACCCCATCATCTGGAAGCGATATCCGGCCTTTGGGGCTGGTCGCTGGATGCGGAAGCGATGCAGACCATCGAGGATATTTTGCAAAGGTATGTTCCCGAGTCCATTCCCCCCAGCTTTATGTCCCCGCCTGCCCGCGCTGCCTAGTTGTTGCTTTCTGTTCCCTTGCCGTTTGCGTTAGCGGTGGGGAGCACTTTGTCGCCGGGATCCCAGTCCTACGATTGAGTTTGGCAAAAAATGGGATGTAGAGCTCTGTCCTACCGCTACATAACTGGCCAGTAGGGCGAGGGGGCTGTTAACCACGGGAGAACAAAGATGGCCATCCCAGATGCATTCGCGTCAGCAGTGCGGAGCACTTTGACCCATAAAGCAGACAGGCCAAGGGATCCGGCTGACCAGAATGGGCCCACAGCGCCTTCTCAGGCGGGATCCCTGATTCTCCACGTGGGGGGCATGAGTTGTGCCGGCTGCGTTCGCACCGTTGAGCAGGCCCTGCTGAGACAGCCGGGGGTGGTTAAGGCCAGCGTTAACCTGGTTACCGAGTCGGCCCTTGTGGAATTTACCCCTGGGATCCGGCCCGACCCGCAGCACCTGGCCCAGATTTTGACAGAGGCAGGGTTTCCCAGCCGCTACAGTTCAGAGGGTGAGGCCCTCTCCGGCGGGAGTTCCGTTCGCGTCAGCGGTGCGGAGCACTCTCAAGATCCCTCTTCCCCTACCGGTGGGTGGGAAGAAGCCTTGGATGTGCCTGCGGATCCCCTCTCTCGGCAGCGACAGCAGACCCGACACCACATTCGCCAAGCGCTCACCGCCGCTTTTTTGCTGCTGATTTCTGCCGCCGGACACTTGGATCTCTTCGCCCGTCTGGGCTTGCCCCTCCTTAATGATGTCTGGCTGCACTGGGGCTTGGCGACCTTGACTTTTGTCGGCCCAGCTCGCAGCATTGTCCTGGATGGTTGGAGAGGGGCGCGGCGGCTGGCCCCTAACATGAACACCTTGGTTACCTTGGGATCCGGATCGGCCTACCTGGCCAGTCTGGCGGGGTTGTTGGCCCCTCAGGTGGGCTGGGAGTGCTTTTTCGACGAGCCCGTCATGATGCTCAGCTTCATCCTGTTGGGACGGGCCTTGGAACAGCACAGCCGCCTGCGGGCGGCCAGCAGCCTGCAATCGCTGGTGAGCTTGTGTCCCAGTCTGGCTCGGCGGGTTCAGCCTGCAGAGAAGGCGGGATCTCTGGCTTCCAGCCCAGAGGGGAACCTGGATCTGGGATCCCAAACCGGAGAATGGTGCCCTGTCGAACAGGTGCGAGTGGGGGATTGGCTCCAAGTGCAGGCCGGCGAACAGATCCCGGTGGATGGAGAAGTCATTGCCGGCCAGGCCACGGTCAACGAGGGGATGCTGACAGGGGAACCCTTGCCGGTGCTGAAACAAGCAGGGGATCCCGTGGTGGCGGGGACACTGAACCAATCGGGGTTGCTGCTGTGCCGGGCGACGCGCACCGGGAAAGACACCACCTTGGCCCAGATCATTCGCCTGGTGGAAGAGGCCCAAGCTCGCAAGGCCCCCATCCAACGGATAGCCGACCAGGTGGCGGGCTACTTCACCTATGGGGTGGTCACGCTGGCCATTCTCACCTTTGGGTTCTGGTACTGGATTGGGATCCCGCTTTGGGGGAGCGGCGGTGCGGAGCACTTCGTCCTGGCGGGGTTCAGCCTGCACTCCCATCTGCATCTGGGTGACCATCCCCCTCACCCCACACCCCTGCTCAGCAGCCTCAAGATGGCCATTGCCGTTTTGGTGGTGGCCTGCCCCTGTGCTTTGGGGTTGGCTACGCCGATGGCCATCCTGGTGGGTACTGGCTTGGGAGCCGAGCGGGGTTTGCTCATCCGAGGGGGAGATATTCTGGAGAAAGCCCATCGCTTGCAAACGGTGGTCTTCGACAAAACCGGCACCCTCACCCAAGGGGATCCCCACCTGACGGACTGTCTCAGCCTTGACCCCTCCCTGGATCCCAATCGCCTGCTCCAACTGGCGGCCACAGTGGAAAGCGGCACTCGCCACCCTCTGGCGCAAGCCATTTTGCAAGCCGCCCGCACCCAGGGTTTGCCGTTGCTCTCCGCCGGCGAGTTTCAAACCCAACCGGGGATAGGGGTTGCTGCCCAAGTGGAAGGGCAGGAAGTGGTGTTGGGATCCCTGGATGGGCTGGCTGCTTTGGGGATCCCAATTTCCCCAGAGGCGCAGGCCCAGGCCGAGGCGCTACTGGCAGCCGGCAAAACGGTGGTGGGCGTGGCTGTAGAGGGATCCCTGGTGGGGCTGCTGGCAGCCCAGGATCCCTTGCGGCCCGATGCGCAGGCAACGCTGCGACAACTGCAAAAGATGGGCTTGCAGGTGATGCTGCTTACTGGCGATCGGGCTGAGGTGGCCAAGCAGGTAGCTGAAGCTCTGCAAGTGCCCGGGATCCGCGTTATCGCCGAGGTTCACCCGGCAGACAAAGCTCAAGTCATCCGCGACCTGCAGACCCAAGGCCAGAGAGTTGCCATGGTGGGCGATGGCATCAACGACGCTCCGGCTTTGGCCCAAGCCGATGTGGGCATCGCCCTGCACTCAGCCACTGATGCGGCCTTAGAAACCGCCGATATCATCCTCATGCGCAACCGCCTCTGGGATGTGGTGGAAGCTATCCGCCTCAGCCGCGCCACCTTCCGCAAGATCCAGCAAAATCTCCTCTGGGCTGTCGGCTACAACCTGGTAGGGATCCCGGTGGCAGCAGGCGTGCTCCTACCCCCCTTTGGCATTGGGCTTAGCCCGGCAATCGCTGGGGGTCTCATGGCCTTGAGTTCCCTCAGTGTAATCCTCAATTCACTCCTTTTGAGGCGAACTTTTGTACCCCGTAGATCTTCGAGTAGCCGCAGCTAAAAAAGTGTTAAAAATTACGAATGACTAAGTATCGATCGTTAAGTCTTCCGAGGTTTTACCGAGCTTCTGACACAATTTCCGCTGCGTCCAAGCCAAAAATTCGGCAACTTCGTACATTTGATTATACATTTGATTAAAAAGATTAATCCGCTTTAACTTTTGAGGATTTGGTTGTAAGACTAGGCCGAAACCAAGCTGTAAGCGCATCTTCTGGTTTCTTGCTTAGCAAAGCAAAAACCGTGAAAATACTGAGAAAGCGCATCTTGCAGCGGTGAAGGGAGCAAAAGTATGGCGATGCTTGGAGATCTTCAGGAATTTTCCTTATGCGACCTGTTGCATTTAATGGAAAAGGGTAAGAAAGCAGGGCAATTATCCATCTGGGCACCCAATGGCATTCAGCGGATTTGGTTTTACCAAGGTCGGGTGGTCGCCGCCCTCACCCCTGAAGAAAAGCATCGTTTGGAAAGCCTGCTGACGCGCTTTGGCTTGGTGGACGAGCAGGTGGTCAGCCAGTTGGTCGCTAGGGGCTTGGAGGAGCCGCTGGGGCGTTGCCTGCAGCGGCAAGGGTTGATCTCGCCCGTAGATTTGGCCAAGCTCTTTCGCCATCAACTGCAAACCGGCCTCTACAGCCTCTTCGCCCTCGAATCCGGCCAGTTCAGCTTCCTGCCCAACGTGCCCATGCCCTACCGAGAAATGACTGGCCTCAGCAAAAGCGCCACCGCTGCCGTCCTGGAAGCCCTGCAGCAGCTCAAGCTGGAGCAACGCCCCGAAAAAGACCTGCCCGAACCCGATAGTTGCTTTTGGCGTACCAGCACCGAACTGCCTCTGTTCAAGCTTTCTGCGCTGGAGTGGGGGATCCTGGAGCAGGTGTCGCCTTCTCGCAAGCTGACAGCTTTGGCTCAAGCACTGGGGGCAGACCTGCTGGAGGTGCGCTATGCCTGCGCCCGTCTGGCGAAGCTGGGGTTGATCAGCCCTTGTGAGGGGCCAACGGTTCTGGCTCGGTCTGGTCGCTTGGAGCTGTCCAAGTCGATTGCTGAGGAGGTGAATCCTGAGCAAGTGAGGGAGAGGCTGGGGGCAAGGGTGCCTGGTCTCCAGGATGAGGGCGGCCCCGTCAAGCCTTCTCTGGTCAGTCGATTGGCCACCCTCCTCAAGGGCATGCGCGAAAAGTGAGGCAAACCTAACGGAAAAAAACAATCTTCTGGCTTTCTTCTGGCTTTGTAAAGAACTTGGAAGGGTCTATAACTTTTCTCTAACTTCCGCTCACAGAGAAAGCAAAAATAGGAGTTCTATCTTACGAAGCGACATGATCCAACACAAAGCTGAAACAAAGGAAACTAGAACTCTTCTGTGAAGGGCTTCCGAGTGCTGCCTAATTGTATTCCTTGATAGATTTTCCCGGATAGTAAGTGTAACTGCTGGCGCGCAGAGTACCTAGCTACAAAGAACACAGCCGTTGATACACGGTTGTTGTCCGAGAGTACATGTACAAGAATAGGGATGCCCAAAAAATCACTGAAGCATTGATTTTTTACCCATTCCATCGAAGCGAGGTTCATAGAGAGTTCTTATGGCCATAGTTGGAGACCTCCAAGAATTTTCCTTGCCCGATCTGTTGCAGCTGATCGAAAGAGGCAGCAAAACAGGGCAGCTCTGTATTTGGGCGCCCGGCGGCATCTACAGGATCTGGTTTTATCAGGGTCGGGTCATCGCTGCCTTGCCACCTCAAAAAGAGCACCGCCTGGAGAGCCTGCTAGCCGACTCTGGTTTGGTGAGCGAGCGGGTGGTCGAAAAGCTGGCTTCCTTTTGCGGCTCGGAAGAGCCTCTGGGGCGTTGCCTGCAGCGGCAAGGGTTGATCTCGCCCGTAGATTTGGCCAAGCTCTTTCGCCATCAACTGCAAACCGGCCTCTACAGCCTCTTTGCCCTCGAATCCGGACAGTTCAGCTTCCTGCCCAATGTGCCCATGCCCTACCGAGAAATGACCGGCCTGAGCAAGGGCGCCACCGCTGCCGTCCTGGAAGCCCTGCAGCAGCTCAAGCTGGAGCAGCGCCCCGAAAAAGACCTGCCAGAACCCGATAGTTGCTTTTGGCGTACCAGCACCGAACTGCCTCTGTTCAAACTTTCTGCGCTGGAGTGGGGGATCCTGGAGCAGGTGTCGCCTTCCCGCAAGCTGACGGCTTTGGCTCGAGCACTGGGGGCAGACCTGCTGGAGGTGCGCTATGCCTGTGCCCGTCTGGCCAAGCTGGGGTTGATCAGTCCCTGTGAGGGGCCAACGGTTCTGGCTCGGTCTGGTCACTGGGAGCTGTCCAAGTCGATTGCTGAGGAGGTGAATCCCGAGCCGGTGAGGGAGAGGCTGGGGGCAAGGGTGCCCGGTTTTCAGGATGAGGGCGGCCCTGTCAAGCCTTCTCTGGTCAGTCGATTAGCCACCCTCCTCAAGGGCATGCGCGAAAAATAAAAGCATAGGGATATTTGCAGTCATGTTTTCGGTTTTCGGGTAGAAACATTAGAAATAGTGAATCAGCAGGGAGATGTAGGATGGCTAATCTGTCCTCTTTGCAGGCGATCCTCCAGAGCTATGTTGCCAACACACCGGAAGTCCAGGGAGCAGCAGTGGTCACCCCCGACGGGCTACCTTTAGCTTCCACACTGCCTGTGGGTATGGATGAAGAGAGAACCTCTGCTATGTCGGCTGCCATGCTTTCTTTGGGCGAACGGATTGGGAGAGAGCTGGGGCGCGGAGCCATAGAGAGGGTTTTTGTACAGGGGGAAAAAGGATACGGGGTTTTAACCAGTTGTGGCCCCGATGCCGTCTTGCTGACAATTGCCAGCCATGAAGTCAAGCAAGGCTTGCTCTTTTTGGAAATTAAGCGAGTCGCGGCAAGCATTGCAGAGGCAATGAAGTAAGAAAATCAAATGTGGAGGCTAAGTTTTTGATTCTGTCCTGACGTTGAGGGAAGTATGGCCATTAAACCTTCTGAGCTGCTCCAAGTCCTGATCTCACGCACGCAATTCACAGATGATGACAAGAAAATTTTGCAGCAAAGTGCTGACTGGGGCGGCAGTATCGCGGCGGAAATGTCAAACGCCTTTTACGGCTATCTGGATCGCGATGCCGAAATGGCGGCAGTGATAGCCAAGCACAACCGGCAGCGGCTGGGCCAAACTTTTGCTGACTGGTTCAAGGAAATGTTCACGGGCATGGATAACTGGGGGCCACAATACGCTGAGCGGCGCTGGAAGATTGGCATAGTTCATGTGCGCGTTGGGATCGGCCCCCAACATGTTGTACCTGCTATGGCCACAGTTGTGCAGGAGGTCAGTCGGCGGTTGGTGAAAGAAGGCAAGCCTGAGCAGTTGCGCACCAGCTTGAGCAAGGTCTGTATGATTGACCTCTCCTTTATTGAGCAAGCTTACCTTGAGGTGGCCTATAACGCCGTGCAACAGGAAACAGGCATGAGCGAGGCCTTGTTTAAGCGCTTGATTGCTACCGGGGCTAACAGCTTAGCTTCCTCTTAATCAGGATTGAGTAGGCCCGTCTGCGCTGGGGGTTTACGGCTGAGGCTAACCATGAGCAATATTCTCCGCATTGTTGTAACAGGGCCGGTGGGAGCTGGAAAGTCTACCTTTATTCGCACGATTAGCGAGATTGAGGTAGTAGACACCGATTGCAAAGCAACAGACGAGGTAGCAGAACTGAAGAAAACCACAACGGTAAGCATGGATTTTGGCCGTTTGAGGATTGGAGAGGAGGAAGAAGAGATGTGGCTGCATCTCTACGGTACTCCCGGCCAGTCTCGCTTTAACTTTATGTGGGATATTTTGATTAAGCGCGCTCACGGTTATGTCCTCCTGGTGCCCGCGCACCTGCCGGGTCAATTTCGCAATGCCCAAGCCATTCAATCTTTTATGAAGGTGAGAACAAGTGCCCCCTGCGTGATTGGGATCACCCACGTCGATCAACCCAATGCCTGGGATCCAGAAGACATTTTGTTAATTTTGGGGAATCAAGATGGCGCGATTCCCCACACCACTTTGAATGCTCAAGAGCCATCTTCTGTTGCCAACACGTTGCTTCTGTTGGTTGAGCAAATGATGCCCCAGGTGGTTGTTTGAACAGATTTTCAGGTATCCAGAAGGCTACAGCTTTTTTTAGCAACATCGACCCCAGCCAACACAGGCGTATCTTTTGTGGGACAGGGATCCCTCCCGTGAAGCCGAAAAACGGGAGATTGGATTCGGTGGAGATTTGCCGCATAATGAAATGTCCTGAGTGATCTTTCTGGCCAGCCATTGAACCAAGAGGATCCCCGCTGTGTTGCTTCTCGATTGCTCTCCCCTGACCCTTTCCCCAGAGGAAGCGCGGGAGAAACTGCTATATCTCCTGGCCCAACTGGCTTACCGAGAAGGCTCCTTTACCCTCACTTCTGGACAGAAGAGCCCCCACTACATCAACTGCAAGCCGGTCACCCTCCATCCCCAGGGGGCTTATTGGGTGGGATCCCTGCTGCACCGACTGTTGCCGCCCGAAACCGAAGCAGTGGCCGGGATGACGCTGGGAGCGGATCCCCTGGTGACGGCGGTGAGTTTGGCCTCCCTGAGGGCTGAGCCTGCCAACCTAGCCGCCCTAATCGTGCGCAAAGAGCCCAAGGGGCACGGCACGCAAGCCTGGATCGAGGGGCCGGAGTTGCCGGCAGGCAGTCGGGTGTGGATCCTGGAAGATGTGGTGACCACCGGCAGTTCTGCTTTGAAGGCTGTCGAACGGGTGCGGGCAGCCGGCTACTGGGCGGAAGGGATCCTCGCTTTGGTGGATCGGCTGGAAGGGGCAGAAGACCGCTACCGAGAAGCAGGGATCCCGTTTCGCCGCCTGTTCACCCTTGAAGAGGTGCGGGCTTGTGTATCCTCTACCCGAGGATCGGAAGGCCGGCTTGCCCGCTAAGTTGGTATGGAGTATCTGGAGAGCGGACATGCTGCCCCCTGCCTACTCAGCTCTGCCCAGCCGAAATCTGCCGAGCTTACCGGATCAGGCGCGGGTGGCTGTGTACGTGGTGATGAACATCGAGCACTTCACCTTTGGCAAGCTGGGCACAGCCATTCAACCCCATCTCACCAGCTCCCCTGAGATCGCCAACTATGGCTGGCGGGACTACGGCAATCGGGTGGGCATTTGGCGCTTGTTTGAGCTGTTTGCCGAGCTGGGGATCCCGGTGACGGCGGCCTTGAATGCGGAAATGGTGGATCTTTACCCCCCCATCATCGAAGGGATCCGCCAATACGGCTGGTCGGTGCTGGCCCACGGCTGGAACAACTCCACCGGCCACAGCGGCCTGGCCCGTGACGTCGAACAGGAGCTCATTGAGCGCAGTTTGTCCCTTTTGGAGAAGGTGTCGGGATCCCGCCCTTGGGGCTGGCTGACGCCGGGGTTTTCCGTTAGCGAGAACACCTTTGACCTGCTCAAGGCTGCCGGGATCCGCTACACCACCGACTGGGTAAACGACGACCAACCCTACTGGTTCCCAACTGCCGCCGGCCCCCTCTTGGGGATCCCCTACACCCTGGAGGCCAACGACATCAGCCTCTGTCTCAGCGCCCGCCTGTCGGCAGAAGACTTTGCCCAAGCCCTCATCGACCAGTTTGATCAACTCTGGCAGGATGGGGAACGCTCCCCCCGCATCATGGCCATTGGCCTGCACCCCTTCATCGTTGGGCAGCCGCTGCGGATGGGATCCCTAAAAAAAGCCTTGCAGCACATCCAATCTCGCCCTCACACTTGGCTCACCACCGGGGATGGCCTCTATGACTGGTATGCCCAAGCCTGCCCTGCGCCTGAGATGGCCTGACAGGATCCCAGTTCCGGATCCCTGGCCAGGGCGGAAAAGGGGGTCTTTTGGCTTTGTGCCGATTTTGTCTTGTCTGGAGCTGTTCATCGTGGCTCTGGAAGTGACAGCATAGGCGGTGAAGCCACCTTCAGCAAAAGGGCTTGGCCATGCGCATGGGCAGACTCAGCGGGATCCTCTTGCACCCCACCTCGCTACCGGGGCCATTTGGCATCGGCGACCTGGGGCCGGCTGCTTACCGGTTTGTGGATTTTCTGGTGGAGAGCGGCCAGCGCCTCTGGCAGGTGCTGCCTCTGGGACCTACCGGCTGGGGCAACTCCCCCTACATGAGCTTTTCCTCCATTGCCGGCAACCCGCTGCTCATCAGCCCGGAGCTGTTGGTAAAAGCCGGCTGGCTAGAGCCCGACAGTTGGCAGGATCTGCCCCAATGGCCGGCCATCCAGGCGGGAGATAGGGGCCGGGTGGACTACGAAACCGTGATCCCCTTCAAGCTGGGCCTGCTGCACCGCGCCTGGGCAACCTTCAAAGAAAAAGCGTCCGCCGCCGACTGGGAAGCTTTCCAAGCCTATTGTGCTGCCGAAGCCGATTGGTTGCCCGACTATGCCCTGTTCATGGCCCTCAAGGATGTGTACGGCGAGCAAGAGTGGAACCAATGGGATCCGGCCTTGGTGCGACGGGATCCGCCGGCTTTGCAAGAGGCTCGCGATCGCTATGCCGATGCCATTACCGAGCAGATGTTTTGGCAGTATCTGTTTGCCCAGCAGTGGGGATCCCTAAGGGAGTATGCTCATCGGCATCAAGTGCGGCTCATTGGGGATGTGCCCATCTACGTTGCCCCCAACAGTGCCGACGTGTGGGCCAACCGGGAGCTGTTTCACCTGGATGAACGGGGACAGCCCTTGCAGGTAGCCGGTGTGCCGCCCGACTATTTCAGCCCTACTGGGCAACGCTGGGGTAACCCCCTCTACAACTGGGAGGTGCTCAAGGCTCGCGGCTACGACTGGTGGATCCGGCGCATCCAGGCCATCCTCAAGCAGGTGGACTGTGTGCGCATCGACCACTTTCGCGGCTTCGAGAGCTACTGGGCCATTCCAGGCGATGCGGAAACGGCTGTGGAAGGGGAGTGGCAAAAAGGGCCGGGAGCAGATTTCTTTCAGGCCCTGGCCGACAAGTTGGGGGAAATCCCGGTGATTGCCGAAGATCTGGGAGACATTACGCCGGAGGTGTTGCAACTGCGGGATCAATTTGGCTTGCCCGGCATGAAGGTGTTGCTCTTTGCTTTTGGTTCCGGGCCCGATAACCCCTATTTGCCCCATGCCTATGAGCGCAACTTTGTCGTTTACACCGGCACCCACGACAACAACACGGTGGTGGGTTGGTTTAATGACCCGGATCGCTCGGAGTGGGAAAAACAAAACCTGCTGCGCTATTTGGGCTGCCAGGGATCCGAGGGCATCCATTGGGATCTCATTCGCCTAGCCCTTGCTTCCGTAGCCGATCTGGCCATCATTCCCCTGCAAGATGTGATGGGCTTGGGGGCAGAGGCGCGCATGAACTTCCCCGGCACCACCGAGAACAACTGGGCCTGGCGCTACCGCGAAGAGATGCTGCGGCAGAACATGATCCAGCGCCTGGCCGAGATGAGCGTCACCTACGGGCGCATCTCTCCTCAAGAGTTGGAACAACGGCGAGCAGCCCTAGCCCAAGAACGAGCGGCAGGATCTTCTCAAGCTGCCCCCGGCCTCGTCTAATGCTGGATCCCGCCCATCAGCAGCCCTAGCTGCTCTTCGGTGGCCTCTTCAGGCGTGAGTTCTCCCACCAGGTGGCCCTCATGGATCACCAAAATGCGATCCGACAAGCTGATCACCTCATTCAAATCCGCCGACACCAGCAGCACCCCCATGCTCTGATCCCGCGCCTGCAGGATGCGCCGATGAATGGCCTCGATGGCCCCCACATCTACCCCCCGCGTCGGTTGGGCAGCCACCAGCACCTTGGATCCACAGGAAAGCTCCCGCCCCACAACGATCTTCTGGGCATTGCCCCCAGAATAGCGGCGGGCCGTCAGGGAAATGCTGCGGGGGCGAACGTCGAAGCTCTCCACCACCTGGCGGGCATGTTGGTCAATGGCCTCTTCCCGAAAAAATCCCAACCAGCCGGTATACGGCTTTTGATGGTGATCCCCCAGGATCAGGTTGTCGCGGGTGGGGAAATCCAGCACCAAACCTCTCACATTGCGATCTTCGGGGATATGACTCAGACCCCAGCAACGCACCTGTCGGGCCGAAGCAGACAGGGATCCGGCTCCATAGCGAATTTGGCCGCGGTAGCTTCTCAAGCCGGTGATCGCCTCCACCAATTCCGTTTGGCCGTTTCCCTCCACACCGGCAAGGCCCACAATCTCGCCGGCAGGTACCTGGAAGCTCGCCCCCGCCACCGCCGGCTTCCGCCCCGGTATATCCACCCACAGATCTCGCACATCCAGCAACACCTCCCCAGGGGTAGCGGCCTTTTTTTCAACGGTCAGACTGACTTCCCGCCCCACCATCAGCCGCGCCAGTTCCTGGGCATCGGTTTGGGCAGTGGGCAACGTCGCCACCACCTTGCCATCCCGAATGACGGTGACGCGGTCGGCCAGTTGCATTACCTCCTTCAGCTTGTGGCTGATGAAAATGACAGCTCCCCCCCGCCGGGCAAAGCGGCGCAAAAACGCAAACAGCTCGCCTGCCTCCTGCGGAGTCAACACTGCCGTCGGCTCATCCAAAATCAAGATGCGGGCCTTGCGGTAGAGCATTTTCAAGATCTCCACCCGCTGCTGTAGGCCTACCGGCAGATCCTCCACTCTGGCGTCGGGATCCAGATGGAAGCCCATCTCGGCAATCAACTGAGCCACCTCAGCCCTGGCCCGACGGAAATCGACCTGAAAAAGATGGCCGGGTTCGGCCCCAAGAACCACGTTTTCCGTAACCGTCAAGGGATCCACCAACATAAAGTGTTGATGCACCATCCCAATTCCCAACCGAATGGCATCGGCGGGACTGTGAATTTTGGCCAGTTGCCCATCCACTTGAATGGATCCCTCGTCCGGGCTGACCAACCCATAGACGATCTTCATCAGGGTAGACTTGCCCGCCCCGTTCTCCCCCATCAGCGCCAGAATCTCTCCCCAACGCACCTCCAGATCGATGTGGTCGTTGGCCAACACCAGAGGATAACGCTTGGTGATCCCCTGTAAACGAAGGGCGATATCGCTGCGATGGGATCCCTCTGCCAAGGAAGGATCAGGCCCACTCATGAGGTGCTTCTTGAACGCCTTTTCCAGCATAGGTTGTGAACTGCCATGCCAGAGGAAAGCATTTCTGGGGGTATTGTGAGAGTCTCTCTTTTTCTAAGCACTATGGTCATTTCGATTCAAACTGGGACACTGCACCCACACCTAAAACGTTGGTCACGTCGTTACGTCGTCGCATCGTCGCGTCAGCGTTGCGGTTCCCGTCAGGGTGCCGTAGGCATAGCAATAGCGCTGCGGAGCAATAATGCACGGGGCCAGAAGGCTTTTTTCAATAGCCCAGGCGTCTTACCCTAGCCTGAAACAACTATGTCTAATAACTAATGGTGCAACATCCAAGGTCGCCCACAGGATTGGGAGCGATATTTTGGCGAGTTTGGATCAGAATTTGAGTGCTGTTCACGCTTGATCAGTTTGGGTTCTCTTCCCCCCTTTGAAATAGGCAAAGAGCTGGAAAGCTGAACCATGGGAACTGAAATGAGACGTTTCCCTTCCTGATTGCAAGAAGGACAATAGGCCGGATCTCGATATTGAGATAAGGGCCGCCATACCTCAAACTCCCCACAGGTTTGACACTTAAACTCATACAGCGGCATCTTCCTATTCCACCCCCTTGAACGAGGCATCGGATAACATTCACCTAGGGAGAATATCTATGTCGAAGATTTGCGTAGGAACAGCCACCGTACAGCAAGCATTGGGAATATCGACGATCCCACTCACTCTGCCCTCCACCGGTGCAGAACTGAGCAGCAGATAAGCTTGTTCTCCCGTAAAGCCGAATTTTTTCAGATATTCGATGGCATTTAAGCAGGCGCGTCGATAGGCAATGTGAACATCCATATAATGCTGCTTACCTGTAAGCTCGTCCACAGAAATGCCCTCAAACACAAGGTATTCCGAGTAACGTGGCTCAACAGGGCCGGGCTTAAAAATGGGGTTAACCAATCCGTACTTCTCAACACCACCCTTGATTAGATCGACGTGGAGATCGATGTAGCCCGACATCTCAATAGCGCCACAAAAAGAGATCTCCCCATCCCCTTGCGAGAAGTGAATATCTCCCATCGACAGCTTGGCACCCTCCACGTAAACCGGGAAGTAGATCCGTGTTCCTTTAGACAGGTTTTTAATATCGCAATTACCGCCGTGCTCTCGCGGGGGCACCGTCCGAGCCGCTTCAGCAGCAACCCGCTCATACTCTGACTTGGGCAAAGTTCCCAAAATTGCGTTCTTGGGATTGGGCAAGGCGGCCAGCACAGGCTGATTGCCGGATAGCCCCGCGCCGTAAGTGCGCAAATCGGGAGCCGAAGCGACCAGCTCAGCTTCCCGCTTATTCCAAGCCGCCAGCAACTCGTGAGATGGGGCACAGCCAATGAGGCCGGGGTGAATGATGCCGGCAAAGCGCACATGGGGAATGTGTCTGGAAGTGGTGTAAATGCCTTGAAAATCCCAGATGGCTTTGGCCGCGTTGGGAAAATGATCGGTGAGGAATCCCCCTCCATTTTCTTTGGCAAAAATACCTGTAAACCCCCACTCGTCTCCCGGCAGTGGCCCAATGTCTAACAGATCGACAACCAGGATATCTCCAGGCTGGGCGCCGTTAACCCAAATAGGCCCACTCAAAACATGGACAACGCTTAGGTCAACCTGCTCAATGTCGGAAGGATCATCGTTGTTTTTGATTTGCCCATCCGTCCAGTCTTTACACTCAATTCGGAATACCTCGCCAGGGTTTACAGAAACCACAGCGGGAATATCAGGATGCCAGCGGTTGTGACCCGGTAGATCCTGTTGATCCATTGGCTTAGTCAGGTCAACTTTAAACAGCGTTTTGGGCATGGGATCCTATCCTTGAGTCATCACTCTGCGGTCAGACTTTGAATGCACAAAAGCCTATCTCCAATAGAGAAGCTAATACTGTAGTAAGAGCTACAATTCATAGTGCTGTTATCTACAATTACCGCGAAGAGATGCTGCGGCAGAACATGATCCAGCGCCTGGCCGAGATGAGCGTCACCTACGGGCGCATCTCTCCTCAAGAGTTGGAACAACGGCGAGCAGCCCTAGCCCAAGAACGAGCGGCAGGATCTTCCTTCTCAAGCTGCCCCCGGCCTCGTCTAATGCTGGATCCCGCCCATCAGCAGCCCTAGCTGCTCTTCGGTGGCCTCTTCAGGCGTGAGTTCTCCCACCAGGTGGCCCTCATGGATCACCAAAATGCGATCCGACAAGCTGATCACCTCATTCAAATCCGCCGACACCAGCAGCACCCCCATGCCCTGATCCCGCGCCTGCAGGATGCGCCGATGAATGGCCTCGATGGCCCCCACATCCACCCCCCGCGTCGGTTGGGCAGCCACCAGCACCTTGGATCCACAGGAAAGCTCCCGCCCCACAACGATCTTCTGGGCATTGCCCCCAGAATAGCGGCGGGCCGTCAACACGGCCGTCGGCTGGCTTTTCTTTAGAAAGGGACATTCAGGCCCTTTCTTGAGCTCCCCGGCATCTGGGATCCTCAAGTTCTGAAAACTCCACTGCCCTCCATTGCCGCAACCGGCTAGTTGAGCGCCTGCACCTGATCCAGGAAGTCTGCCACCGTCAGGGATCCCAGCTCCTGTCCATGGCGCTGGCGCACGCTCACCGTTCCTGCCGCCTGTTCCTGTTCCCCCACGATCAGCATGAAAGGGATCCGGGCCTTCTCGGCATTGCGGATTTTTTTGGGCAAACGATCGCTGTCGGCATCGATGTGGACGCGGATCCCCTGCTCTCGCAGCTGATCCCGCACCTGGGTGGCGTAGCCCAGATACTGATCGGAAACGGGCAAAATACGCACCTGTTCCGGGGCCAGCCAGAAGGGAAAATCCCCAGCGTATTCTTCGATGAGGATCCCAATCAGCCGCTCCAGCGAGCCAAAGGGAGCGCGGTGGATCATCACCGGGCGTTGCCGGGATCCGTCCTCAGCTACGTATTGCAGATCAAAGCGCTGTGGGTTTTGGTAATCCACCTGCACCGTGCCCAGTTGCCACTCCCGATCCAGGGCGTCGCGGAAAATAAAATCCAGCTTTGGCCCATAGAAGGCTGCTTCGCCGATCCCTTCAAAATGAGGCATCGAGAGCTTCTCTACAGCGCGACGGATGGCATTCTCGGCCCTGTCCCAGTCCTCAGGGGATCCCAGATATTTGTCAGACTTGGGATCGCGGAAGCTGAGGCGGGCGCGAAAATCTTTGAGTTTAAGCTTGTCGAAGACCACCAAAATGAGATCGACAACCTTGAGAAACTCCTCCTCCAATTGATCGGGGCGAACAAACAAATGGGCATCGTCCACCGTAAAGCCACGCACTCGCGTCAGACCTCCCAATTCCCCCGATTGCTCATAGCGATAGACGGTGCCGAATTCGGCATATCGTAGGGGCAAATCGCGGTAGGATCGCAGCTCGGATTTGTAGATTTGGATGTGAAAAGGACAATTCATCGGCTTCATGACAAAGCCCTGTTCAGCCGCACGCGCCTGCTCATTCTCCGCCATCATGGGGAACATATCTTCCCGGTACTTTTGCCAGTGGCCGGAGATCTTGAACAAGTCCACACGGGCAATATGAGGGGTAACCACCGGCAGGTAGCCCCGCTTGAGCTGCTCCTGCTTGAGAAAATCCTCCAGCACCCAGCGTAGGGTAGTTCCTTTCGGAGTCCAAAGGGGCAAGCCCGGACCCACTTCATCGGAAAACAGGAAGAGACCCAGTTCTTTGCCCAGCTTGCGGTGATCCCGCCGTTTGGCCTCCTCCAGCCGCCGCTTGTATTCCTTCAGCTCCTCTGGAGTTTCCCAGGCGGTGCCGTAGATGCGTTGGAGCTGCGGCTTGGTTTCATCCCCCCGCCAATAAGCGCCGGCCACGCTGAGCAGATCGAAAGCTTTGGGGTTGAGCTCTTGGGTGTTTTCCACGTGGGGACCAGCACAGAGATCCCACCATTCATCCCCCAAGTGGTAAATGCTGATGACCTCCCCTTCGGGAATGCTGTCTAAGATCTCCAGCTTGTAGGGTTCTCCGAGGGCTTCGATGCGGCGCCTGGCCTCTTCACGGCTCACCTCCTCGCGGATCACCGGCAGGCCCTTTTTGATGATTGCCTGCATCTCTTTTTTGATGCGATCCAGATCTTCCGGCGTGAAGGGCTCGGGATGGTCAAAATCGTAGTAGAAGCCGTAGTCGGTTGTGGGGCCGATGGTCACCTGGGCCTTGGGAAACAGCTTTTGCACCGCCATAGCCAGGACATGGGAAGTGGTGTGGCGGATGCGCTCCAGTTTGGGAGACTCGTGAGTGCGCAGCAGTTTGAGGGTGCTGTTGGCCTTCTGAGGTGATTCGGCTGGCTGAGACATCGGAACCTGCTTTGAAACAAACAAATCAAATACTGTGTCCCTATCTTAGGCTGGGGCGAGAACGGCAGGGATCCCCAGCTAATCAATTCCCCTGTTTGCCGAGTCAACCGCGAACCTCACCTCACGACTCGGCCCGGAACAAGGGGGGAAAGTACACAGTATCCTAAAGGGGTTGACCCCCTTACCCGAGCCATGATCTCTTCGCCCACCAACTTCACGGAACGCTCTGTCACCTCTGCTTCCCCAGTTTCCGAAACCAGCCCGGCTTCTCGTTCTGAATCTTGGGCGGCCCCCGTTCTGGCCGCCATCGATGTGGGCAGCAACTCTCTCCACATGGTGGTGGTGCGCATCAATCCCCGTATCCCCAGCTTCACCATCATCTCCCGCGAAAAAGCCACCGTGCGGCTGGGGGAGTTTTGCAGCCAGACGGGCGCCCTCACGCCTGCAGCTATGGAACGGGCCCGGACGGCTCTGGAGCGGTTTTGCCGCATTGCTGAGAGCTTTCAGGTGCAGGATATTGTTGCCGTGGCTACCAGTGCTGTGCGCGAGGCCCCCAATGGGCTGGAGTTTTTGAAGCGGATTGAACGGGAGCTGGGCCTGCGGGTGGAGTTAATCTCGGGGCAGGAAGAGGCCCGCCGCATCTACCTGGGGGTGCTCTCGGCGATGGAGTTCCACAACCGGATGCACGCGGTGGTGGATATCGGCGGTGGCTCCACAGAGCTGATCTTGGGCAATGGCCAAGAGCCGGAGTTTCTGCGCAGCGTCAAGGTAGGGGCAGTGCGTCTGACCCAGGCTTTTTTGCACCACGACCCGCCCACTTCTGCCGAACTGCAAGCCCTGCGCCAGCACATCCGCGGCATGCTGGAATCCCCCATCGAACAGATGAAGCGGATCCTTGCCTCTTCACAACAACAGGGATCCCTGCCTTTGGTGGGCACCTCTGGCACCGTCGAGTGCCTGGCCCAGTTGGATGCCCGCCGTCGGTTGGGCGCTCTCCCCCATCGCCTGCAGGGGTATGAGTTCAGCCTGGAAGCCCTGCGCGGCTACATCAAAGAGCTGCGCTCCCTCACGGTGGCCGAACGGCAAAAGCTGCCCGGCCTGGGGGAAAGGCGGGGGGAGATCATCCTAGCCGGGGCGGTCATCTTGGAAGAAGTGATGACCCTGCTGGGGGTGGAGCGGATCCAGTTTTGCGAACGGGCTCTGCGGGAAGGGCTGATCGTGGACTGGATGATCGGCCAAGGGCTGATTGAGGATCGGCTGCGCTACCACAGCTCGGTGCGGCGGCGCAGCGTCCTCAAGTTGGCGGAAAAATACCAGGTGGAGATCCCCTATGCCGAGCGGGTGGCCGAGTTTGCCCTCAGCCTTTTCGATCAAACCCGCGGCATCCTGCATGGCTGGGGATCCCGGGAGCGGGCTCTTCTCTGGGCGGCGGCCATGCTGCACAACTGCGGCCACTTCATCAGCCATGCCGCCCACCACAAGCACTCCTACTACCTGATCCGCCATGGAGAACTCTTGGGCTTCAACGAAGAAGAGGTGGAGGTGATCGCCAACTTGGCCCGCTACCACCGCAAGTCGCCCCCCAAGAAGAAGCACGAGAACTTCCAGCGCCTCAGCGACGAGCGGGATCGCCAAGTGGTGCTGGAACTGAGCCCCCTGCTGCGCGTAGCCTGTGCTTTGGATCGCCGCCGCCTGCAGGCCATTCAAGCCCTGCACTGCCGTTTTCAGCTCCTGGGAGAAGGCCCCCGCCGCATGGAGTTGATTTTGGATCCCAGGCATCCCAAGGACGACTGTGCCCTAGAGTTGTGGAGCTTAAACGAGAAGAAAAAAGTCTTCGAGCAACAGTTCAACCTGCAGGTAATCCCCAAGCTCTCTACCCAGATCCAGCGCAGCGCCGATCCCTTTGAGGCAGCAGTTTAGCCTTCTCGGGGATCCTAGCTAAGGGGCGATGGTAATGGGCGAGGGGCTGGTTTGGGTGGTCTTTTGGCCCCCTCTTTGCAAAATCACCTCGATGATGCCGTTGTTGACCGGCTGCATGTTGAAGGGCAACTGCTGCTGGGTTTCGTATAGGCCCGGCGCCACCTCCCGCATTTCGACTTCCGGCGTTACCCCAACAATCCGAAAAGCAGCCCGCCCCCCCGGATCCCCTCGCATGGTGACTTTGAGAATTTCTCCCATGCGCAGATTGGTGCTGTTGGTGGTGACACTGAAAATCTGGGGCAGTCCCGTGGCGACGGGTGCGGAAACCGGCTGAATGGTGGAGCGGGTTCCTCTGGAGCCATCGATGGAAAAAGGAAAAATCTCCCGATGTTCCTGGCTGAGGCCGTCCTTGGTGAGCACAATCCTCAAGGTGGGATTGTTGGCCTGGTGGGTGGGGGCTACCACGTAGGTGCCTTCGTAGTGGTTGGGTCGTACCTCCCGCATCGGCTGGTTCAGGGCCAGATTCCCCAGATCAAACTGGGCGATCCCTCCAGATTCCCCCCAAATGGCAATGGTGAGAATGTCCCCTTCCACCAAGTCGCGCTGGGGATCCAAGCGAATGGCCTCAATGCGCGGATAGCGATTGCCGGCTGCAGTCAGAGGGGCTGGCTGCGGCAGAGGAGCTGGGGGCGGAAATACTGATTCCACTGGCGGAGGAGCAACATTGCCCAAGGCCAGTTGAGGTAGCCGCCGTTGAACGCGGGTACTGACGCCATTGAGGGTCAACTGAATACTGATGTCGGGGCCAAAGACGGCATCCTGAGGACCAAGGCTATAAACTGCGCGGTAGTAGCCGGGCTGCACCTCCTGCATCGGCAGACCCTGAACCACGCCGCCGATATCAACCGTAGCCCTGCCGTTGGGAGTGGCCTGCGCTTCAATGGTCAAGGTTCCCCCTGCAGGAACACTTCCTCCCTCGGGAGTGATCCGCGTTTGGAAGATTTCGGGTTGGACAGTCTCGGCCACCCGGGCTGGGGAGGGACGCAACTGGGCCACAGGGGGTGGCAAGGGCAGAAGCTGACCGCGATACACCAGGGCCTGATGCAACAACACCGCCCCTTCTGCTCGCCTCAGCACGCGATTGGGCTGAAGACGAGCTGGATCCGGCACATTCACCAGCAGCCCCGCTTCGCCTGCCATGGCCACAAAAGCCCGCCCTACCTCCGGCACATCAGCCGCATCGGTGTACAGAGCCATCCAGCGCTCAATGTCGGCCTGGGTGGGAGCAGGCAATTGCAGAGCCCGCACCAAAATGGCCAGGGCTTCCAGGTGGGTGATATCCCCTTGCGGGCGAAACTCGTTGCCCTCGTATAGGCGCATGGCCCCCGCCTGCAGCACGGCTTGGGCAGTCCAATAGTCGGGGGTGTTGGGCTCCAGGTCGCGAATCTCCTGCACCTGGTTGGGATTGGGAATGTAGCCGAAAAACTCCGTCAGCCACTGGGCCAATTCCAGACGGGTCAGGGTGGCTGACAGGGGTTCTTGGGTGATCACCACATCTGTCTGACGTTCCAGAGCCGCCACGTAGGGGTCGGTCCAGGCCAGCGAGGCTTGCTGCTCCACCCCTTGGGACCAAGCCGGCAAGCTGATACCCGACCAGCCCAGCGTCCAACACAAGCTCAGAGCTAGGGGCCACGAGCACCGCATAGCTGTCACTCCTGTTCCAACAACATCCCCTCAGGGCCAGCTTATCTCAAACTTCCGCCCCATCCTCAAGCCCTCGATGCCCCTTGGGATTGCGCCCTTTGGCAGTGAGATTCTGAAAACTCGGGTAAGAAGGTTCGCCGCAGGGATCCCTTAGGAGATTTTACCTATGCAAGACGGGATCCGGCTTGACAGCAAAGGGCCTAAGCAAGGGTCTCGTAACTTGTAGTTGTGCATCCAAATCCTTATCATTGTGTTATAGACTCAGAAAGTTCAGAAAGCACTTTTGCCCCTACCCTAGGGAGGAGTTTCATGGCTGGCAGCACCGGAGAGCGACCTTTTGTCGATATCATTACCAGTGTCCGCTACTGGGTTATTCACGCCCTGACCATTCCCGCTTTGTTTTTGGCAGGCTGGCTTTTTGTGAGCACCGGCCTGGCCTATGATATTTTTGGCACCCCGCGCCCCAATGAGTATTTCACGGCAGAGCGCCAGGAGTTGCCGATCGTTAGCGATCGCTTCAATGCTCTGGAGGAGCTGGAGAGGCTGACTCGCTAGGAGTGCCCGTGGGTAAGTGGACTATTCGTTGTTGCAATTTGTAAGTTGATTGAGCTTTTTGCGTAGGGTGATATCTATGGCCACTAAATCTGATGAACCCGTTTTTTACCCTGTTTTTACCGTCCGTTGGCTGGCGGTACATACCTTGGCGATCCCAACGGTTTTCTTCTTGGGAGCTATTGCTGCAATGCAGTTTATTCAACGGTGAACCCAATGGCTGATCAACCCGAAAGGAATCCCAACTCCCAACCTGTCGAGCTAAACCGCACTTCCCTTTACTTGGGTTTGCTGCTGGTGTTTGTGGTTGGGCTGTTGTTCTCCAGCTACTTTCTCAACTGAGGCCAGGATCCCACTCTGCTCTTGGAGTTGGGAAAGAGCGCAGGGGACAATGCTGGCTTTTGGCTAGCCCTTGCTCCCCTTTGCTAAGTTTACTGAGAATGTAATTGCTGCTAGTTCTGTCTTTTTTGGAGACCAGTTGCTATGACCAGTCAAGCAAGGATCCCTTTGTGGATAGTGGCTGTGGTTGCCGGTTTGGGTGTGATCACGGTAGTTGGGCTTTTCTTCTATGGCTCCTATGTGGGCTTGGGCTCGAGCCTGTAAGTTTGAGGTTTTTAGTCTGTTAGTCTGGTAGTAGCCCGCAATAGGTAGGGGTACAAAGCCGCATGGTTTTTATGGCCTAGCTGAATTCAGTTAGGCCTCTCGATGCTGTTGTATCTACCACTTTTTCCGGGGCTACCCATCACGTTGAAATCCTTTTTGGTGACCAATGCAGGGGAGTCTGTTCCAGTTCCCCAGTATTATCGCCAAGCACAAAAGCGGTTACAGAGATTACAGCGGTCATTATCCCGCAAGAAGCAAGGGTCAAACCGCCGTAAGAAAGCCTTAAGGCGAGTGGCGAAGGCCAATCTCAAAGTAGCCAATCAGCGCAAGGATTTCCACTACAAGACAGCCAACTGGTTGTTAGGGTGAGTGTTGAGAGGATGTCACAAGAGCTATCTCTGTGTTAAGAGAGCATGAACTTTTTTAACGATCCGGGTGGTGGTTGCCGAGAGGGTAACTTAGGCCCCGTAGAATGAATCGCAAAATTCCAGGCAGGACATTCGGACATGGATTACATTCGCACCTTTAACGACGATCCCTGCGAGGGGCATCTTTCGACGCCCATCAGCGATTCTCCTGTCACCCGTCTGTTTATCAACAATCTCCCCATCAACCGTCCTGGCTTATCGCCGCTGTTGCGGGGTCTAGAAATTGGGCTGGCCCATGGCTATTTCTTGGTAGGGCCAGAAATTGTGCTGGGGCCGCTGCGGGATTACCCTGAGGCAGCTAACTTAGGCGGGCTGGTTACGGCGATGGCGATTGTGCTGCTGGGAACCGCCTGCATGTCGGCCTATGGCAGCGTTACCTTCGGAAACAAGCCGGAAACACCGGGGGCCGCTCCTCTGGCTACAGCTCGGGGTTGGGGGGATCTGACGGCAGGATTTTTCTTGGGAGGTATGGGTGGCGTGTTCGCTGCCTATTTCCTGCTGGAGAACTTTGCCGGGATCGACGCCATCTTTCGAGGGCTGGTAAATTAGTTGTCAAGTTTGTCAAGTCACTTGAGAGGAGCAAAATCATGACCGGTTCTTACGCTGCTGCTTATCTTCCTTGGATTTTTATCCCCATTGTTGGTTGGCTGCTTCCTGCAGTGGGCATGGCAGTGCTTTTTTTGTACATTGAGCGGGACTAGTCCCGGAGTGCTTTGATACTCACTAGTGCTGATTAATTTCAATTATTTCAGGCTAGAGATCAACCCCAGATATTGAGGCAGGGATCCCTTTTTTAGGGATCCCTCTCTTTTGGTCAGGATGATTTCCAGCCGCGCTACCAGAGTCCCGAAAGGCGAAGGCTGTCCCCTCACCTCTTTTTTTTAGGAAGGGAGCATTTCCAAAGGACTTTAGATTGGAGCAGGATCCGGCGAGCTGATCCCAAGCCAACAAGGGGAAGGGCAGCTTCTGCAACACCCTTTTAAGTTTTAAGAAGGAGGAGTCGATGGCCAGCCTTAACTTTCCAACCCTGCGTATAGGCGATCCCATTCAAGAGGGCAGTTTCCAGGTTTTCCCTCTCTTTTCTCAGGGGGAGCAGGAAGTTGCCTATCGCCTTCCAGATCTGCAAACCCAGGAAGCAACCATCACCGAGGTGAGCGAGGCCGGAGCAGTACCTCACCTGGTTGTGGAAAACCACAGTGAGTTCCTATTGCTGCTGGGAGTACCGAGCAGAGTCCCAGCGGGGCGACCAAGGCTCAGCTCTGTTCCATGACGGGAAGGTGGTTTATCTCTCGGCAGTCTCTCGGCAGTAGTGCCAGGCTTCTCACCTAAGCTGGTTCCCCCTTTGGGGGATCCCTAGAAATTGGAAAAAGATTGGAAAAAGAAATTGGAAAAAGAAATTGGAAAGAAAAAACATCCTGAGTTAGCTCGGTCACCGCCTGTTTGGCTTCCTGGCGGCCTCGGCAATACCGCTCTAACCGCTCGCTAACGGAGATGGGATCCCCGACGGTCACGTGAACCCCCCGCCAGCCTAGGCGAGGGCGGGCTGGGTAGGATTCCCCTCGAAGGCGGGCCAGCACATCAAATAGAATGAGGGCAGTTTCTGCCAGCCGCTCAAAAGAGGGTTTGCTCAGCAAATACTCTTCCTGGACGGCTACACAGCTTTCCACCAAGCGCATGTGCTGCAGGTAGAGCGTTGCCTGGTGGGCTTTCCAGTCGAGCAACCCCCGCTGCAGGGGAGACAGGGATCCAGGATGCCGCAATTCTTCTCGGTAAATCTGGATCCAGGCGACTTCTTCAATGCGGCGGCAGCGGCTGTTCCAATCCCCCTGGGGAGATAGGCCAAAGTAGGTCTCTGCGGTTTCCAGGGCTCTGTGGAGCAGCCGCTCCAGGCGAGCGTTAAAGTGGCCAGGGGCTAGCCTCTGCTCTATCCGTGGTTCTTCTTCATCTCTCCCAGAGATGAAGGGAGGTAGGTCGTAGAAAGCTTCCAGTTGTCCCAGGAGATGCTGGGCTAGGCGGCAGATCCGCTGGGTGTAGCGAAGGTTGGGGCTCCTGGAGGATCTTGGCTCTGGCTTCGGAGGCGTCAACCCACTCAGGTGCTCAAGGCGCGCCAGCAGGCGCTCCAGCTTCGTCCAGGAGGGATCCGTGTAGTAGTACCGAATGCCAATGGGCAGCAAAATGACGGTCTCTGAGCGACCAGCTTTGGCCAGGTCCTCGGCGCACCAAAAGCACAGCTGAGCCATTCCCGGTTCCAGGGGATTGATCCGTTCGCTGTGGCCGTTGGTGGCTCCTTCTGGGGCGATTGCAAAGGGAAATTGCCCATCCAGGAGCAGTTGCCGGGCCGCCTTTAGCGCCACCCGATCCACCCTCCGACCGCGGCGTATAGGGATCCCGCCCAGGCGAGACAACAGCCACCCCAGCCATTCCCCTCCCCAGAGGGGCATGCCCCGGTCGTAGAGAAAATGGGCGTGAAGGGGTTCTCGAAGGCGGATCCCTTGTCGACGGGCGGCTTCGGGCACCAGGCGAGATAGAACGTACAGGCCCACCAGCGGGTCATCCACCTCCACATGTCGGAAAGCCAGGACTAGGCGAATTTGACCCTCCTGGAACTGGTGGTAGAGCCGCGCCAAGATCTCCGCCCCTGTGGCCTCGATTTTGGCAATGCCGGAAGGCAGCCAGCGCCGCACCCTCACCCGCAAGAGCAGGGGCAGGATCCCGTGGACGAGCCGTAGCACCCAGGCGCTATAGGCGGGCGGAATAAAGTCGAGGGGAGGACGGGCAAAATGGGGCGGTGGTGACAAGAGCAAGATTTGTTCCCAAGGTAGCTCAAGAGAAGAAGTGTAGTTAAACGCAAATCAGATTCATATCCCATCGCTCAGATTATTCATCAAGTCGCTACAGAGATCACTGGATATGCAGCCATTCTCAATCAATAATCAATATCAACAATCAATATCAACAATATCAATGATTGAGATCCTTCCCCTGAGACCCCACGCCGTCGGCGCAACCGCTCTCTACTCTCCTCAAGCCCCCGACCCCTCTCTCACAAGGGGAGATGAGAGTTGGGAATCGTGGCCATGTCGTGCCCTTTACATTACTTTCTTTGTCTTCCGTTGCAGTGAAGACGCTCTCTTCTCTCTACTTTCGTCTCTTAACTCAAGGTGGCTACAGGCTGGGCCTCTGCCAAGAGCGCCTGAGTTTGCAGGTCGGTGATGGTGACCAACAAGCGCCGCGAGCTATCAATGGCAAATTCGACGCGAAGGCGATCCTCTCCCACGCGGCCAGGGGGCTGCAAACGGGCCAGACAAACCGGTAAGGACTCCGTCTCGCTGAGGCGAATGGGCAGGGATCCAAGAGGAGCTAGGGATCGGAAATCGGTTTGCCGGGTGAGCTGCCGGCTGCTCATCCGCCCCAGCTCGTCGTAAACCACTTCCGACTGGACTACCTGGGCCACTTCTCCCACCTCTAGGCGAATCTCCGTTTGTCCGTCGTTGGCCACTTGCAGGATCAAGGGCTCAGCCCGTCGGCAGGGATAGGGGCTGCCCTGTTCGAAGAGGGGGTAGTAGATGTAGCTTTTCTGCAAGGGATCCCAGAGGCGGAGGGCATAGCTGTGGTGCAGGCGATCCTCCAGCTTCACCTGGCGGCCCACCTGCAGGGCGCCCAGGGCCACAGCATCGAAGGGGCGTTCGCAGCGCACTTTCTTTTTGCCGAAGTAGGAGCGCAGCAGCTCTTGAACTGCTGGCAGTTGGGAGCTGCCTCCTACCAAGAGCACCTGCTCAATTTGGTTCTTGCCCAATCCCCTCGCCTGGGCGGTGAGGAGAACGTCGTCTAGGCACTGGCGGATTTGATCCAAAAGCTGACGAGCTTCCAGGATCTCTTCCAGCTCCTGCCGGCTTAACTTCAACTCATGGGCAGTGAGGGCTTCGTCGTCAAACCAACTGCCCACCGCTTCCATCTGAGTGGAAAGGGCGATCTTGAGCTGTTCCGCCTGCTCCAGGAGGTTGAGCCAGCCCAGAGCTCCAATTTGCTGTCGGCTTAGCCCCAGTTGCTGCAGTAGGTAGTCGGCAATCCAAATGTCGATGTCCACCCCGCCCACATAGGCATCGGCCTTGGCGATCACCTCCGCTTTGAGGACAGGGCTACCCGCTTGGGGAGCGAGGGTGCGCACCAAGCTGAGATCCAAGGTACCGCCGCCGAAATCCACCACCAGCACTAGGGATCCCGGCTGGCCAACCGCATAGCCCAGGGCTGCTGCCGTGGCTTCATCGACAATTTGAACGGGATCCCAGCCACAGGCACTGGCCACTCCCCGCAGCCAATTGAGGTAGCGCTCAAAAGAGCCGACAGGGGCGGTGAACACCAGCTGTTGCGGCTGCAGGTGTTCTTTCGGGACAGCTTCCATCACCGTCTGCAAAAAAGCTTGGGCCACCCTCTCGGCGTCGTAGCGCTCTCCATCTAGAACTCGCGGCGGAGGGACAAACTCCGCCACCAAGTCCCGCTTAAACCCCTGAAACAGCCGTTGCGGATCCACTGCCCCCCACCGACCGGCGCGCACGGTTTCCCCCACCAGGAGCTGGCCTTTTCCCTTCACGTAGACCAAGCTGGGAATAGCCGAGTGGTCTGGGCGAGAGAGGCCGGGAAGAGTGAGGAGACGGGGCACTGCTTGGGCGGGATCCCAAACTGCCACCACCGTGTTGCTGGTGCCAAAATCAATGGCTAGGGTCGCTTTGGGGGCAGGTGCCATCAGCTCAATCCTCCAGGCAGGGAACGGCTGACTTTGGCTGGGCAGAGGATGTGGTCACCGCGGCGGTAGCCGACAAAGCGAATGTAAACGGGATCCCCCTTCTGAATATCCGGCTGATCCGGCTGATGCCGTTGCGGATCAAAGGGGACGGACTCCAGGGGGTTGCCGATGGGCTCATACCCCCAGCGCTGCAGCAGAGCGTCTAAGGAGCGAAACAGAGCTGTCACGTTTTGGGCCGGCCAATCGGGCTTGCGCTGGGCAATCTGGCGGACAGTGGGGTAGCTGGTCAGCAGCGGCTGCAGCAGAGAGAAGAGGACTTCTGAGGAATCGGTGGATTCCATTTTGTCATTCCCGTTGAGGCGCAGTAGGGATCCCAAATCCCACTGCAGAGCGGCAGCCAACTTTCGCAGTTGCTCCAGGCGCAGGGATCCCCACTTCCCTCGGCGCACCTGATCAAGGGCGCGGCGGCTGATCCCCGCTTGGGCCTGTAAAGCGCGCCAAGAAGACAGGCCAACAACCCGCATGCGTTCCTGCAGCCAACTATCCAGCGGTCTCTCGGCCATTGGGTTTTGCCAGGGATCCCTACGATCATGCCCCAACTTGGGTCTAGCTCAGGGATCGGCAAGGCGCAGGGAACGGGCTATAGCTTCCACATCTCGGTCATAGCGCTCGCGCCGGCTGGCCGGGTACACGAACTCAAAGCCAGCTTGCAGCGAAGGGCGGACAACTGTTTTGAGATAGAAAATCCGCTGGCCAAAGGGCTCCGCACCGCTGACACGAACGGGCTCGTAGCCGGAGACCACGAAGAAATCCCGGCCAACGGTTTGGTAAGTAACCTGGCGCTGGTTTTCCCGGCTGCGGCGAAGTTCTTCCTGCAGGGCGCTGGCGGGCGTTGCTTGAAAAATGTTGTACCCACCCCAAACGCGCAGCTCAGCCCCGTCTTGACCGAGAAACACTTGGCCATCGCCGTTGTCCGATTCCCCTTGCGGAATGAAGTCTGCCGGGTAGTCGATGCGGTAGCCGAAACGGGCATTGAGATAGGGCCGGAAACCGGCTTGGGCAACGGGAAGGGCAGGGGCGGGAGCAATGACGGGGATCCCCGCTCCTAGGATCAGTCCGGCAAGCAGACAAGCTAGGCGAGCAGCAGACTTCATGGTTTTGATTGCTCTAATCTGTAGCTATCCTAAGCTCTCTCACCTCCAGCCCCTCTCCTAGGGGGACAGAATTTGGTTTGTCCAAGCTCTTTCCCAAAAGACAAAGGGAATAGGAATCCAAGTTTCACTGCCGTTGAGAATGGGTCGGTTGCGCCGCTTGTATCTGGGTGCCACTTGAAATAGTAGGTATAGCATCTTTTTCGAGAGTTTGAAATAAAATACCGATTTTTGGGCCACTATTTTGTTTTGTCGACCAAGTTTAAGTTTGCCGATCAACATCAGGGTTTTGGCCGGAGCGCAGCCGTTCAATTTCTTCTCTTGCCCGCTGGATAGCGCCGCAGTTGTCTACTGCTGCCCAGGTGGAGGCCAGAAACAGTCCGGGTAGGGAAACCTCTCCCTCGTCGTCGCTAAACAACACGCCAAGGAAGAAACACCAGCCCAGAAAAACCATCAAAGCTTTCCACCGCCGCGTGTAGAGGTAGGCTCCGAAGGCAAGCAGAATAGACAGAAGGATCACCATCCCCTCGGACTTTTGAGAAAGGGCATAGGTGCGCCGCACCTCTTCATCTCTGCGCTTTTGATCTTCTTGCTGGAGCAACTCTTGCAGATGCTTGTCCATAAGGCCGCCTCAAAATCGGACGGCCTTATCTTAAAAATCCTGGGAAGACCCTTGTTCAAAACAACTTTTCGGGATCCCACGGCAGAAGAAGAGAGGCGAGACTGGTCATCGCCCCTTCCTTCTGTAGAATGGGAAAGCCTCTCTCTAGTTGCAGGCTACAAGGCCCGGACGGACTCTGCCATGACCTCAGCTTCTTTTGCTTTTTCCCCTCGTGTTTTGGATCCTCTCGACCCTCAAGTGCGTCCGGATCCCCAGGGGCGGTTTGGGCCGTTTGGGGGTCGGTTTGTGCCGGAAACCCTGATGAGCGCCCTAACGGAGCTGGAGGAAGCCTTTGAGCATCACTGGCGGGATCCCGACTTTCGCGCCGAGTTTCACAACCTGTTGCGGGATTTTGTTGGGCGGCCCAGCCCCCTCTACTTTGCCCAGCGGCTAACCGAATACTACGGCGGCCCGCAGATCTACCTCAAACGGGAAGATCTCAACCACACCGGCGCCCACAAGATCAACAACGCCCTTGGCCAAGTGCTGCTGGCGGTGCGCATGGGCAAGCGGCGGATCATTGCCGAGACTGGCGCCGGCCAACATGGGGTGGCCACGGCAACCGTGTGCGCCCGCTTTGGCCTAGAATGCGTCATCTACATGGGGGCGCTGGATATGGAGCGGCAGGCCCCCAATGTGCAGCGGATGCGCCTTTTGGGCGCTGAGGTGCGGGGAGTGGAATCGGGCACGCGCACCCTCAAAGACGCCCTCTCCGAGGCCATCCGCGACTGGGTAACCAACGTGGAGACCACCCACTACGTCATCGGCACGGTGGCGGGGCCCCACCCTTACCCGAAGCTGGTGCGGGCCTTTCACGATGTCATTGGCCAGGAGACGCGGCAGCAGTGCCAGGAAAAATGGGGAGGGCTGCCGGATGTGTTGCTGGCCTGTGTGGGGGGTGGATCCAACGCGCTGGGGCTGTTCAACGAGTTTGTCCGGGATCCCCAGGTGCGGCTGATCGGCATTGAAGCTGCCGGAGAAGGGCTGCACACGCCCCGCCACGCCGCTACCCTCAACCGCGGTCGCATCGGGGTCTTGCACGGGGCGATGAGCTACCTGCTGCAGGATGAAGAAGGTCAGGTGCAGGAGGCCCACTCCATCAGCGCTGGCTTGGATTATCCTGGCGTGGGGCCAGAGCACAGCTACCTAAAAGAAATCGGGCGGGCCGAGTACTACGCGGTTACTGACGACGAAGCGGTGGAAGCGCTGCTGCTGCTGTCGCGGCTGGAAGGGATCATCCCCGCGCTGGAGACGGCCCATGCGCTGGCCTACCTGAAAACTTTGGCCCCGCAGCAAGGACTCCGTCCCGCTAACGCGATCGGCCCTCAGCAGCGGGTGGTGGTCAACTGTTCTGGGCGCGGCGACAAGGATCTAAACACCGTTTTCAAGTATTTGCAGCAGCGGGGACGTAGCTTCTAGAGTACGGTTGTTGTGACCACCAACGGGATTCTCTTGGGTGTTCACCTGCCGAGTTCACTTCACGGTTCGATTGCTGGGTCTTCAAGGACTCCGTCCCGCTAACGCGATCGGCCTGCTCCTGGCTGCGGGGCTGGGCTTGTGGACGGGATCCGTGGGTGGTCCGCACCGCTGGCACAACCGCACGGGCGAGACGGAGTTCAATAAGGACTCCGTCCCGCTAACGCGATCAGCAGGGATCCCCTCTCCCAGCCGGCGACAACCTCTCCCTGACACCCTGCCGGCGCTGGCGCGTCAGGCCATTGCCTACTACTTCGCCACCGGCCAGGTGCTGCCACCTCCAGAGGAGATCCCGCCCCACTGGCGGCGCTCTGCGGGGGTTTTTGTAACGGTGAGTACAGAGGGTCGGCCCCGCGGCTGCTGGGGCAGCTTGGATCCCAGCGGCGAGGACCTGGTCAGGGCCACCATCCGGGCGGCGGTGGGGGCAGTCACCCGCGATTGGCGCTACGTACCTCTGCAACCCGGGGAGCTGGAGTCGGCCTCCATTCAGGTAGCCATTGTGCGGCGGGTGGTGCCCATTGCGTCGGCGGGACGGAGTCCTTTTGCCGCTGTGGAGCAGGTGGATCCCACCCGCATGGGCCTATTTGTCCGCTCTGGAACCCGGGGAGCGGTGTTGCTGCCGGGAGAGGCTTTGACGACAGAATGGCAGCTTGCTACCGCTAAGAGGTTGGCCGGGATCCCTGCCGACCAGCCGGTGGAGCTGTTTCGCGTGGAGGCAGAGCTGTTGCATGAGTTTTGAGGAGGGGGCAGATCTCAACGCTTCGCACTGTTGTCGTGAGTGGCTGGCAGCCGTGCTGGGCAACACTCACGTGCGCTGGGGTTGGTTTGTGGAGGAGACCCTGGTGAAGGTGGAGCGGTTTCCTGCTCACCAGCCCTTGTCCTGGCCGCAGCAGACAGAGCTGTGGCTGGCTCCTGTGGGCTCTGCCCCCCTGCCGCCAGCATCGCCCTGGGTGCATCAGTTGGAGCTGTCGCAGGTGCCGCTGCGGGATCCCTACCCGGGGTTGGGGCTGGATCGGGCTTTGGCCCTGTGGGCTGCTGGGATCCACTACGGCTGGCCCTGTTTGGTCATCGACGCGGGTACTGCCCTGACCCTCACAGGAGCTGACTCTGAAGGATCCCTGGTGGGAGGGGCCATCTTGCCCGGCCTGGGGTTGCAGGCGCAGGCGTTGGCTGATCACACAGCCCTGCTGCCCAAAGTGCAGTGGGATCCGCAGGATCCCTTGCCCCCTCGCTGGGCCAACGACACCGTGGCTGCCATCCGCAGCGGCATCCTCCACACCCTCTTGGCTGGCTTGCGCGAGTTCATTGCCGACTGGCGTCGCCGCTTTCCCCAAGGCCCCCTGCTGCTGACCGGCGGGGATGGGAAGTGGCTCCACCCTCACTTGGGCCCGCTTGACCCAGAGCTGCGCTGGGATCCCCACCTGGTGTTGCGGGGAATTTCCGGCTGCCGCCAGCTGCACCGCACTGCCCGCCACTCCCCTAGTGCAGAATAGAAAACAGTCTCTCCCAGCCGCCTGCGAGTAACGGCTTCTTGCTTGGGGATCCCATGGCCAACGGCAACTCCTTCGGTGTCCTGTTTTGCGTGACCACCTATGGCGAGTCCCACGGGGGGGCGGTGGGGGTGGTGGTGGATGGCTGCCCGCCGCGGCTGCCCTTGAGCGAGGCCGACATTCAGGCAGAGCTGGATCGGCGGCGTCCTGGCCAGAGCCCCATCACGACGCCCCGCCAGGAAGCGGATCGCTGCCAGATCCTCTCCGGGGTTTTTCAGGGCTTTACGCTGGGCACCCCCATCCACATCCTGGTGCGCAACCAGGATGCCCGCCCCCAGGACTACCAGGAGATGGCCACCACCTTCCGCCCTTCCCATGCCGATGCCACCTACCAGGCCAAGTACGGCATCCGCAACTGGCAGGGGGGCGGACGGGCCTCAGCGCGAGAAACCATTGGCCGGGTGGCTGCCGGGGCCATTGCCAAGAAGATCCTGCGCCTAGCGGCAGGGGTGGAGATCCTGGCCTACGTGCAGCGGGTAAAAGACGTGGAAGCCCAGGTGGATCCCAGCTCGGTAACTGCAGAGCAGGTGGAGGCCAACATCGTCCGCTGCCCCGATCCCCAAGCGGCGGCGGCCATGATCCAAAAAATTGAGGAGGCGGCGCGGGAAGGGGATTCGCTGGGGGGAGTGGTGGAGTGTGTAGCCCGCCGGGTGCCGCGCGGGCTGGGATCCCCGGTGTTTGACAAGCTGGAGGCCGACTTGGCCAAGGCGGTGATGTCCCTGCCGGCCAGCAAAGGGTTTGAGATCGGCTCTGGGTTTGCCGGCACCTACCTGACGGGCAAGCAGCACAACGACGAGTTTTACATGACCCCCGGCGGCTGGCACACCCGCAGCAACCGCTCCGGCGGCATCCAGGGGGGCATCAGCAACGGCGAAGACATCGTCCTGCGGGTAGCCTTTAAGCCCACTGCCACCATTCGCCAGCCTCAAAACACCGTCACCCTCAATGGGCAAGAGACGGTTTTGGCGGCGCGGGGACGCCACGATCCCTGTGTCTTGCCGCGGGCAGTGCCGATGGTGGAGGCGATGGTGGCCCTGGTCCTCTGCGACCATCTGCTGCGCCACCACGCCCAGTGCGGATCCCTGGTCTTGCCGGAGGTGCCCCTCCCTGTCGCCGCTGCTCCCCAGGCCTAGGAGTCCCCGGCTATGGCCAAGGCCAAAACCGTCTGGGAGTGCAGCCAGTGCGGCGAGCGCTATGCCAAGTTTTTGGGCCGCTGCGACCATTGCGGCGCCTGGAACACCCTGACGGAAGTGGTCGTCGCCCCAGCGGCCAAGTCCCCACGGGCCCAAGCCCTCGCTCCTAGGTCCAACCGCGCCAATGGGATCCCCCGGTCGGCCCTCCCCCTCTCCCAGGTCTCCTCAGATCGCCACCCTCGCCTCTCCTCCGGCTATGGCGAGTTTGACCGGGTGTTGGGAGGTGGCATTGTGCCGGGATCCCTGGTGTTGATTGGCGGGGATCCGGGCATTGGCAAGAGCACCCTGCTGCTGCAGAGCGCTGCCCACCTGGCCAAGAGCGGGCCCATCTTATACGTGTCGGGGGAAGAATCAGCCCAGCAGATCAAGCTACGCGCCGAGCGGCTGGGGGTGGAAAGCGAGCAGCTCTACCTCTTGGCCGAGACCGACCTGGAGGCCATCGTGGCGGAGATCCAGGCTCTGCAACCGCAGGTGGCGGTGATCGACAGCATTCAAGCCATCTTCTGGGGGCAACTCACCTCGGCGCCGGGATCCGTTTCCCAGGTGCGGGAATGCACCGGCCTGTTAATGCGGCTGGCCAAAAAACTGGGGGTGGCTCTGCTCATTGTGGGCCATGTCACCAAAGACGGATCCCTGGCCGGGCCGAAGGTGCTGGAGCATTTGGTGGACACGGTCTTGTACTTTGAGGGGGATCGCTTCCAAAGCCACCGCCTATTGCGCGCCGTCAAAAACCGCTTTGGGGCAGCCCAGGAAATGGGTGTTTTTGAGATGACCGCCTCTGGCTTGGTGGAGGTGGAGAACCCCTCGCAGCTTTTTTTGAGTAGCCGGGATCAGGCCATGCCCGGAACAGCCACCATCGTCGCCTGCGAGGGCACCCGCCCCTTGGTGGTGGAAGTGCAGGCCCTAGTCAGCCCCACCAGCTACAGCTCCCCCCGCCGCACCTCCACCGGCATTGAAATCAACCGCTTTTTGCAGATCTTGGCTGTGCTGGAAAAACGGGTGGGGATCCCGCTTTCCAAATACGATGCTTACATCGCCTCTGCCGGCGGCATTCAGGTAGCCGAGCCGGCTGCCGACTTGGGGGTGGCAGTGGCTGTGGCCGCCAGCTTCCGGGATCGCCAAGTGGATCCTTTTACAGTCCTGATTGGCGAGGTGGGACTGGGGGGGCAGGTGCGCCCGGTGGCCCAATTGGAGCAGCGCTTGAAAGAAGCCAGCAAACTGGGGTTTCGCCACGCCATCATCCCCAACAGCCCTGTGTTGTCGGATCACGGCCTGCGCCTGAGTCGGGTGCAGCGGGTGTTGGAAGCCCTGCTGGTGGCTCTGCCCGGTTCCCAGAGCGCAGAGTGAACATCCCCTTGCCTTCCACCCGTCGCCGGCTGCTGGGCTCTGCTGCGCCTATCTCCAAAGGCCAAGCAAGGACTCCGTCCCGCTAACGCGATTGGACTCCGTCCCGCTAACGCGATTGGACTCCGTCCCGCTAACGCGATTGGACTCCGTCCCGCTAACGCGAT